>NZ_CAXUPU020000018.1:0-146770 GCF_964252755.1 Caballeronia sp. LjRoot29
GCCGGTCTAGCTCACGCTGGCGTTTCAGATGGGGAGCGGATTGCGTATGCTAAAGAAAGGTATGTCCCGGCCCGTACTCTGAAATGGACACGGAATCTGCGTCTCTCAGGGCAACTGGATTTCCGTTTTCATCGACTGAAACCGTCTCGACTGCAACCAGAGGGATGCACCATGCCGCATTCGCGCGCGACGCGCTTTTACCGTTTTTGTCGAAGCAGCGAAAAATAAAACTTTCAGGTAAATCGATAGCCAAAGACGACTCGATACTTCACCTGTCCCCTTGAAAGCTTAAGACGTTGAGACCTTGTCGAACAGGGAATTCATTGGCGCACCCCACGACTCGCACCCCACGACTTAACATTCCGAAGTCTCTGAGGCTGACATGAGACCTGACGGTCAAACCGCATGAAAGCCACCAATTTTGCGGCGCCTAACCTGATGTTTGTATCCCCGGCGTGAGGACTCACTGACTCCAGTTCAAAAAGCGAAACAAGAAGCATAAGCTGCTTTTCTGGGCAACTCGTTAAAAAATGCGCGCCTGAGTTTGACCGTCGCAATCTCTTGCTTTCAGGTATTCAAGAGCACTTTTCGCGGGACGCTCTCCGACCTTTGAACGCCATACATGCCGGTTCCGCTACCTTGCGCTTTTTGTTCACATCGACAGCTTTAACTACGGCCCGAGGCCATACTTCCCACAGTTCGATTAAAAACTCCCGCATGCGTCACATTCATCCCATGCGACGCCCCCTCAATCGTCACTCTCCGCGCCCCTTCGATCCAACCTTCCAACGCGTTGACCGCGTCCCGAAACATACGCGGGCTCTTCTCCCCATCAATCAGCAGCGTAGGGCATTGCACCCTCCCCGCAGCCTTCGCATCGTACGCCGGCAACGGATCTCTAAACTGCAGCGCCAACGTATTTGCGTTATCCATCGCCATGGCCTTGAACTCTTTCGGACTCCTCGCCCAGAACCCTGGCCGACTTACCGAATCGACAAAAAGCTCCAAGCCCGCATCAACCTCTCCGCTACCAATCAACTCCGCCGCCTTAGCCCGTAGCGCATTTATAGGCGCAGGCAAGATCGTCCGCGAACGCGTATCGGAGCCCTCAAGAGCCACCGCCCCACCCGGATCAGCCAGCACCAACGACTTCACCAACTCCGGATATCTAACAGCCAGATGAAACGCGACACACCCACCCCGCGAGTGCCCGACAACATTCACCGCCCCAACGCCCAGCCGTTCGATAAACCGTCCCAACTCATCAACATGCGCGTCCCAGCTAAACTGCCTTGACCCACCGGCCATCGCGCCAAACCCCATCACCCCCGATGGCCAGTAATGCGAAAGACTAGGCGCGACACATCGATATTGCTTCGCAAGCGGCCCTAACTGCGGCTTCCAGTATCGAAAGTCACAAAGCGATCCATGCACGAAGAGCATCACCTCATCGTGTTCGTGCCCGGTTTGAACAAAGGGAACTTGCAGACCATCATCGAGCGTGGCGATATCCGGCGCTGGCAGGCCGAAAAGTTGCGAGGAATCCACTCCATCCAACAGCTTCATCCGACACAACTCCGCTTAGCGAAAAACATCAAAACCATCACTCCGGCGCTGTAGCCCGAACGGTGACCATATCGCCCATGCTGCGATCATCGTCGTCATCGAGCGAAGAGGAAGACGAAGCAGACCCCAACACAGCAGACCCCAAAGAATCCAAAGGAATAGCCTCCACCGGAAATCCCTTCTTCTCCCACGCGTCCAACCCACCCTTTAGCGGCCGCACATTCCGAAACCCCTTCGCCTGCAACTGCCGAACAATATGCTTGGCCGTCGCCTCATTCGGACACACGCAATACACCACGACCTCGTGCTCGCGAAACATCGGATCGATTTTCCGTGACGACTCCAGATCCAGCGGAATCGCGCCCTTGATCCGATGCGCCTCCTTCCGCCTCACCTCTTCCGGCCGGGCATCGAAAATAACGGGGGGTGCATCGGAGCGCATCATTTCATCGAGTTGTTCGGGCGAGATCCGATACTTCGCGAGCCATCGACGAAACTGAATACGCCGCGCCCATCGGTACGCCAAGAACGCACCCGCAGCCATGCCGAGCACATCGAGCGCGGTGAGCCCATACGTCCGCACGAACACCAGCAGATTCGCCACTTCGGCCTTCAAGATCGCGCCGCCGAGCATCCACGCCGATGCCCAAAGCGCCGCGCCCACCAGATCCCAGAACACGAAAACGCGCACATCGATCTGCGTCGTCCCGAGCAACGGCGACGACACCAATCCCAATCCCGGAACGAATTTAGACAGCGCGAGCAAAGGCACGCCGAACCGCTCGAACCAACTCCGGGCGGTTCGCAAAGTGGTATCGAGGGAAAGTGAGAACCGCACAAGCGATGTCAGGAATCGCCGGCCATATAACCGCCCGGCAGCAAACCAGAGCGAATCGGCGATAACCACCGCGATGACCGCGGCCGCCAACATATGCCAGAACGAAGCCAGCCCGGCCGCGACGAGCGTGCCGGCGAGCACCAGCATGGGTGCAGCGGGAATGGGGACGCCGAGCTGGGTGGCGAGCACGCTGACGAACACGGCCCACGCGCCCCACGACGACACAACGGAGATCGGGACGTGCGGCAATTCGGGCTCCTTCGGAAGGATGCGGAGCGCCGCGTTTTGAACTACGTCTACCTGATCGATATCAACATACGGCGCTCGGACCCGCAACTTTATCTCGAAAATGAAAATATCGCCGAATGTGCCGATCGTCGGGTATCTCCTTCTTACCCCTCGATTCGAGCCCGCGTGACGCCGAGCAAACCGCCCATCGCGTCACGCGCCGCCGCTGAATTCCGCGCGACGATGGCATCGAAAACGGCCGTATGTTCCGCCATCGATGCGTTGAAAACCTCCGCCCGCCGCGCATTCAACCGCAACTGCGCCTCAAGCGTGCGCTCGATCAACGTCCCGAGCGGCACGAGCAACTCATTGCTGCACGCATTCAACACGCTCAAGTGAAACCGCAAATCGGCACGAACCCATTCATCGACATTGCGGGCATCGAGCATCGCCTGATGTGCCTGGCTTAAACGCGTCAACGAAGCATCATCATGATTCGCGGCGGCCAACGCAGCGGCATACGGCTCGATCATCTCGCGCATTTCCTGAAGCTTGATCGCGAACTGCAACGGCTTGGCGACGCGCGAGTACCACTCCAAGACATCGGCATCGAGAAGATTCCAGGCTTGCTGAGGCCGCACACGCGTCCCAATTTTCGGCCGCGATTCAATCAATCCCTTCGATGTCAGCGTCCGCAACGCCTCCCGCAGCACGGTCCGGCTGACGCCAAAACGCTCCATCAGTTCGGCTTCGCGCGGCAACGTGGACGCAGGCGGAAAATCGCCGCGCAGAATCTCGGTGCCAAGCTCATACGCCACGCGTCCGTGCAGATCGTGCTGGATATCCTTCCCCTTCGCTCAAAGTAATAACGCTGGTACGGCGCTGGATTATACGGACCCTTCCCTGACAAGGGTTTCCGTCAAATAGTACTATTAATATACACGTCAAACGGATTTTTGATAGCATAGAAACCCTCGTTCCCCACTCACCGGAAAATTCAGGAGAGCCAGCATGAAAATCACCAAACTCGAAACTTTTATCGTTCCACCGCGCTGGTGCTTCCTGAAGGTCACGACCGATGAAGGCATCGTCGGCTGGGGCGAACCGGTCGTGGAAGGCCGCGCGCACACGGTCGCAGCTGCCGTCGATGAGTTGTCGGACTATCTGATCGGCAAGGACCCGCTGCTGATCGAAGACCACTGGCAGGTCATGTATCGCGCGGGGTTTTATCGCGGCGGGCCCATCGGCATGAGCGCGATTGCGGGCGTCGACCAGGCGCTGTGGGACATCAAGGGCAAGCATCACGGCGTGCCCATCCACGCGCTGCTCGGCGGCCAGGTCCGCGACCGCATCAAGGTGTATTCGTGGATCGGCGGCGATCGCCCAAGCGACGTCGCGAACAACGCGCGCGCCGTCGTGGATCGCGGCTTCAAGGCGGTGAAGATGAACGGTTCGGAAGAACTTCAGATCATCGATACCTTCGACAAGGTTCAAGCCGTCATCAACAACGTGGCGGCGGTGCGTGAGGCCGTGGGACCGAATATTGGCATCGGCGTGGACTTCCACGGCCGCGTGCACAAGCCGATGGCGAAGGTGCTCGCGAAGGAACTCGACCCGTTCAAGCTGCTGTTTATCGAAGAGCCGGTGTTGTCGGAGAACGTTGAGGCGTTGCGCGACATCGTGAACCAGACGAGCACGCCGATCGCGCTCGGCGAGCGTCTGTACTCGCGCTGGGACTTCAAGCACATCCTGGCGGGCGGTTACGTCGACATCATCCAGCCGGACGCATCGCACGCGGGCGGAATTACGGAGTGCCGCAAGATTGCATCGATGGCCGAAGCCTACGACGTCGCCCTCGCCTTGCATTGCCCGCTCGGCCCGATCGCGCTGGCAACCTGTCTTCAAATCGATGCCGTCAGCTACAACGCCTTCATCCAGGAGCAAAGCCTCGGGATTCACTACAACAAGGGCAACGATCTGCTCGATTACATCAAGAACCCAGAAGTCTTCAAATACGAAGATGGCATGGTGATGATTCCGCAAGGACCGGGCTTGGGCATTGAAGTGAACGAGGAGAAAGTGCGCGAGATGGCGAAGGTTGGGCATCGCTGGCGCAATCCGGTGTGGCGTCACGCGGATGGCAGCGTTGCAGAGTGGTAACCCGAGAATTGCGCTGCACCGCACTATGCAAAATGAGCGGGCATCGTAGAATAGCGCCATTGATACGACAATTTCGTCTCAATGGCGTTACGTAACATGCTGGCGAAATGCTTTTGGCCAACGGGTTACAACACTGGAAATGGCTTCCTCACGGCGCACGAAACTCATGTGCCGGGAGGGTTTGGGTGAGACGCCTGGCCCGCGTCTTGCATTATCTGGCGTAAGTGTGTTTGTTTCGACCCAGCGCCCGGGAAGAGCGCAACGACCAAGCTAGTGAGCCCAGCATGTATTACTACACCCTTCCAGATGAATTCGTCCGCACGCAGATGGCCGTCGGCGCGTTGGTGCTGTTCGGCGTGCTGCGGGTGATCTGTGCCGCCGTGGGCGCACAGCACAGCTGGCGCATGTCGACGGTGACGCGCTGCTTTATCGGCGCTGCCGTGCTGTTTTGCCTGCCGCAACTCCTCGACGTCATCTTGTCGTCGCCCATGTCGCACCGGGCGTTCATCGAGTTGCAGGGCAAGGCGATTGGCTGTGCGCTGGCATTGTTCTGCGCACCCATCGTGAGTCACAGACTGGGCTACGAGTGACTATCGGCGTTTTGTAACTCCAGCTACGCCATCGCAGAAAAACCCGGCACGCTGTGCGACAGCACGGCGGCCGCGACAAACACCGCAACAATCAGCAACGCCTCCATCCGCATGACGCCCGTGAATGTGTGCGCATCGACTGTCGATGCAGTGCGCTGCAATCGCGGCATGACGGACCATCGGTTTATGGCGCCAAGCAACAATGCCGTCGCAATAAATACACTCTTCACGACCAGCGCGTGGCCCCACCCGCTTGTTTCGAGCGCTTGGACCGATCCGCCCAGCCCCCGCCACGCGTTGTAAATCCCGGTAAGGATCACCAGCGATACGGCAACGACCGCCGCCGTGGAAACCTTCCCGGCAAGTCGTATCAACGAGGCCCGCGCAAGCGATGTCCCAAGCGCCGGCAACACCCGCCATGCACTCGCGATAACCAACCCGCCCCACACGGCCGTCGCCAGCAGATGGACCGTCTGCACGCCTTCAGCTAGAGAAAAGGCGCCGGCATCTGCGGCATGGCCTATCGACGCCTTGCCGGCCGCCGCCACCAGTGCGCCAACCGCGAACACGCCAATGCGCGGACCGCCTTTCGGCGTACTCAAAACCGAAGCCAATACCATCAACACGCTGCCGGCGAACGCGATCGCCCAGCCCATGCCGGCGTGCGTGCCGGTCACCACGGTGACGACGGCATCGAAGGCTTGAAAGAGAGGCGCGCCGCTCATCGATGCCGCCTGCAACCAGACCAGCACGAGGTCCGCCACCGCGAGCACGACAGCGCCGCCCGTGCTCAGCCGACGCGCCCTGACCCAGCCGAGACGCGCGGGTGAAACGGGCGCAGCCGCGTTTTCCTTCGATAACCACACGCTCAGGAACGCCCCGCCAAGCGCGCAGGCAAACGCGATGTCGGCGAGCGCGGCAATGAGGACTTGAGCGAACCACAGCGGATCGTCGCTCATGAATACGCCTGAACGACGTGATCCAGGCCGAAAGTGAAAGCAAGCAAGGAATGCATTGAAGGTTCGATGAAGGGCCGAGGAAGAAACAAAACAAGAAACAAAAACAAACCGCAGGAACGCGAGTCTAGCGGAACGGGCACATGGAATGCACCAGGGCCTAGAGACATCCGAGCCACACAAAACCGCCCCCAAACCCAACAAATCTCGTCGATACTTTGTTCGGCACCATCGACTATTAGCCGTCACCCATAGCCAAAAACCTCTGTCGATCGGTCGCGCGTCAAATTGTCGCGTACACGTTGAAAGTGCGGTGCAACAGGCCAAGGCACAAATAGTCACCATCAGGCAACGATGATAGAATGCCGCGTCGCATCAGGGGCTCGCAGAGCCAATGTGGCAATGGTTCACCACATATTCGCACCGGGCCGAACGAAGCTCGGCAGGTCCTCGAAATTCATGGAGTGTCGCGTGTCTTCAAGACGCATTTTCCGTCCGTTGCTCGCCCCGCTAATGGCTCTGGCGCTGATCGGCACAGCCAGCATTGCCGGCGCAGCAGAAGCCCCGGCGCCCGCTACAGCCGCCGCCCAGCCAATGGCGCCGGACACCATGGCAGCGCGTGTCCAGGGTTGCACGGCATGTCACGGCGTCCACGGCGAAGGCACGGACAACGACTATTTCCCGCGGCTTGCCGGCAAGCCGGCTGACTACATCTACAACCAGTTGGAGAACTTCCGCGAAGGCCGCCGGAAGTATCCGCCAATGAACTACCTCGTCACGTATCTCTCCGACGACTACCTTCATCAGATCGCCACGTATTTCTCGGAACAGCGTCCGCCGTATCCGCAGCCGGCCAAGCCGACTGTGTCGGCATCAACGTTGTCGAAAGGCCAGCAGATCGTTCTGAACGGCGATGCCGGACGCAACATTCCCGCCTGCGCGGCGTGCCACGGCACGAACCTGACGGGTATGCAACCGGCTATTCCGGGTCTCGTAGGATTGCACTCCGACTACATCAGCGCGCAACTTGGCGCCTGGCGTGCGGGCTCGCGTCACGCGAAAGCACCTGACTGCATGCAACAGATCGCCACCCGCCTGACCGACGACGACGTGACTGCTGTCGCCGCCTGGCTGTCCACGCAAACCGCACCGGCTAATCCGGTACCCGCGCCTGCAGGCTCGCGCAAAACGCCGCTCGCCTGCGGCAGCGAACCGCAATAAGGCGCGAGGAGCGAGAAGAATATGAAACGCAAGTCCCTGTTCGCACTTTCGGCTGTTGTTGTCATCACGGCCGCCGCAGCCGCAGCCGCACTCTGGTCGGGTGGCAACACCTTCCATTCGGGCGGCGCCGTTGCGGCCGTGCCCGCCGACCAGACCGAGTTGATCAAACGCGGTGAATATCTGGCGCGCGCCGGTGACTGTATTGCCTGCCACACGGTTCGCGGCGGCAAGACGTTTGCCGGCGGCCTGCCCATGCTCACGCCGTTCGGCACGCTCTACACGCCGAACATCACGCCGGACGACCAGTACGGCATTGGCAAATGGACATCGGACGATTTCTACCGGTCGATCCACCTCGGCCGCTCGAAAGACGGCAGCCTGCTGTACCCGGCCATGCCGTTCACGGCTTATACCAAGGTCACGCGCGCCGACTCGGACGCCATGTTCGCGTACATGCGCTCGGTGCCCCCGGTCAATGTGGCCAGCCGTCCGCACGAACTGCGCTTCCCGTTCAACCAGCGCAACATGCTGATTGGCTGGCGCGTGCTGTTCTTCAGCGAAGGCGAATTCAAGCCGGATCCCACCAAGTCGGTTGAGTGGAACCGCGGTGCTTACCTGATCGAAGGGCTTGGCCATTGCAGCATGTGCCATACATCGATCAACCCGCTCGGCGGCCCGGTCAGCTCGGCAGCCTTCGGCGGCGGTCTGATCCCGCTGCAGAACTGGTACGCACCGTCGCTGACGTCGAACAAGGAAGCCGGACTTGGCGACTGGGACATCAAGGACATCAACGACCTGCTGAAGACCGGTGTGTCCCAGCGCGGCGCCGTGTTTGGCCCGATGGCCGAAGTGGTTCACAACAGCTTGCAGTACATGACGGACGCGGATATCAACGCCATGTCGACGTTCCTGAAGTCGATCCCGCAAAAGGGCGAAGCGCCGGAAACGATGCAGTTCGAAACATCGGCTCAGTTTGGTTCGGAATTGCTGCAACAGGGCAAGAAGATCTACACGGAAAACTGCGCGAAGTGCCACGCGGAAAATGGTCTCGGCAAACCGCCGGCCTACCCGCCGCTTGCCACGAACCAGTCCATCCAGATGCAGTCGGCCGTGAACCCGATCCGCATGGTGCTCAATGGCGGTTATCCGCCGAGCACGGAAGGCAACCCGCATCCGTATGGCATGCCGCCGTTCGCTCAATCGCTGTCGGATACGGAAGTGGCTGCAGTGGTGACGTACATTCGGATGTCTTGGGGCAACCACGGTACGCCGGTATCGCCGCAACAGGTCAGCAACTTGCGTTCGGCTCCGCTCGACTGATAACTGTTTAAAGAAGGGTTTTCCGCAGGTAGCGTAAAATACGCGGAAAGGCGCAAGCAGGGCGCAGGCCTCGAAACCGGGGCGGCGCCCTTCTTCTTTTTTGAGCACGAATAAGTGGAACGCGGGTAGTCAGGCCAGACGGAACTCGGAGCGGTAAAATGCCCGGGTGCGTTTGAGGGCTCAGTTCGCGGCTCATTTGGCAGATTACCCAGCTTCGGTCTCACACTTTTTAAAGCAGAAAAGCGCGGCATTACAGACAGGATCGCAATACCGCGATAAGGATGGTCGATGTACTTAGGTGAACGGTTCAACAGCGTTACCCATCTCGTCGGCACGGTGCTGTCGTTGGCTGGGCTTGCAACGCTCGTCACCATGGCCGCGATGGAACGCGACCCGTACAAGATCGTCAGTTTTGCGGTGTACGGCGCCATGCTGCTCGTGCTGTACACAATCTCTACGCTGTACCACTGGGTCCGCAGTCCACGGGCCAAGGCGGTATTGCAGAAATGCGATCATTCGGCCATTTACTTGCTGATCGCAGGAAGTTACACACCGTTCACGCTTGTTACGCTTCGCGGCCCATGGGGCTGGTCGTTATTCGGGGTAAGCTGGGGGCTCGCCGCTCTCGGCATTGTTCAGGAACTTACGCTCGGGCGTCGAACCCGCAGCGTGTCGATGGTGATTTACGTGATGATGGGCTGGCTCGCGCTCGTAGCCATCCGTCCTCTCGTTTCGGCACTACCGCCCGCCGGCACGGCGTGGCTGCTGGCCGGCGGTTTGATCTACAGCGCCGGCATTTACTTTTTCATCAACGACGAGCGCATCCGGCATGGACATGGCATCTGGCACCTGTTCGTGTTGGGCGGCAGCTTGTGTCAATTCGTCAGCATTGCACGCTACGTAGCGTGAGCCTGCCTTGAAACGGCACCTAATGCCTGACGCGAAGCGTTTTACGGCGTTTCAAATGCAACTTAACGCCAGTCAGCGTGTCTTGATAGCGCGTTGATCTTCGCGGCAACTTTCCCGGCGCTCGTAGCTTTTGTTTTGAGCAAGCGCCCCGAACGTCATGCCGCCCGATTTCCTCGATCGTCGTACGCACGCACCTCGTTGTGCGAGCCGCCTTTTTTTGGGGCTTCAGAGCCCTTTGGGGCTTTAAGCGAAAAGCGCCGGTCGTCATACCGAATCTGTGAATACTTATGTCTTTTGATTCCCTCGGCTTGTCCGAACCCCTGCTTCGCGCTGTCAACGAACTCGGCTACACCATTCCAACCCCCATCCAGTTGCAGGCCATTCCGGCTGTGCTGAACGGCGGTGACCTGCTCGCCGGCGCCCAAACAGGCACGGGCAAGACGGCCGGTTTTACGCTGCCTATCCTGCAACGTTTGTCCGAAGCTCCCGCGCCTTTGGCAGGCGCCAAGCGCCCGGTCCGCGCGCTGATCCTCACGCCTACGCGCGAACTCGCCGCCCAGGTGGAAGAAAGCGTGCGCGGCTACGGTAAGTATCTGAAACTGAAATCGACGGTGATGTTCGGCGGCGTGGGCATCAATCCGCAAATCGATGCATTGCGTCGCGGTGTGGATATCGTCGTGGCAACGCCCGGCCGATTGCTCGATCACATGCAGCAGAAGACCATCGACTTGTCGAAGCTCGAAATTCTCGTGCTCGACGAAGCCGATCGTATGCTCGACATGGGCTTTATCCACGACATCAAGCGCGTGCTCGCCAAGTTGCCGCCGAAGCGCCAGAACCTGCTGTTCTCGGCTACGTTCTCGGAAGAAATCAAGACGCTTGCGGATAGCCTGCTCGATCGCCCGGCGTTGATCGAAGTGGCGCGTCGGAACTCGACCGTTGAAGCGATCGCGCAGAAGATTCACCCCGTCGATCGCGACAAGAAGCGCGAGTTGCTCACGCATCTGATTCAAAAGAACAACTGGTTCCAGGTGCTGGTCTTCACGCGTACGAAGCATGGTGCGAACCGGCTCGCCGAGCAGTTGTCGAAGGACGGGATCAGCGCGCTGGCCATTCACGGCAACAAGAGTCAGTCGGCACGTACGCGTGCTTTGGCCGAGTTCAAGGACAACACGCTGCAGGTGCTGGTAGCCACGGATATTGCGGCGCGCGGTATCGACATCGACCAGTTGCCGCATGTGGTCAACTTCGATCTGCCGAATGTGCCGGAGGATTATGTTCACCGGATCGGCCGTACGGGTCGTGCAGGCGCAACGGGTGAGGCGCTGTCGCTGGTTTGTGTCGATGAACATCAGTTGCTCAAAGACATCGAACGCCTGATCAAGCGGCCGATTCCGCAGGAAGTCATCGCAGGTTTTGAACCGGATCTGACGCAGAAGCCGGAACCGATTCTCCGACGCGGCCAAGGCGGCGGCGGTGCACGCCAAGGGCAAGGTGCGCCGCGTCAAGGTGGGCCGAAGCAATCGAACGGCGGCGGACGGTCGTCATCTTCGGCCAAGCCGGCTGGGAACGGCGGCGGCAATGGCGGCAATGGCGGCAATGGCGGTAATGGCGGTAATGGTGGCGGCTACGGTTCGCGCTCGCCGAAACCCGTTGCGGCGAAAACCGGTGGCAATGGCAGTGCGCCGCGCAAACCAGAAGGCTCACGGCCGGCTGGCGCTGCGCTGCTCGGCGGCAAACCGCGCACTGAAGGCAGCGGCGGTGCAGGCCGGCGCGATACACCCCGCACGGGACAACGCGGGCGTTAAGTAGCACGAGGGAAGCGCCCCTCATCGCACTCGATAAAAAAGCGGAGCCTCGGCTCCGCTTTTTTGTGTTTTTTGTTTCAGGCAGCGGCGCTGGCCGCACGCTTCAGCACGTCAATCTGTTCTCGCCAGCGCGTCAGCACAGCGTCCCCCTGCCCTTGCGCGAACTCGAATCCAATGCCCTGCACGAGTCGTGCATAAGGCACCTTCTGCCATTCCCCGCTTTCTATCGTCGCGATAAAACACTTGAACGGCGCACCCTCCAAGGTCGCAATTCGCGTCTGAAGCTGGACCTGGAAGAAGGCTTCATCGAAGACGAAAGTCAGTGTGGCGCAACCGGTCTTCGACACCAACCGCGCCGCCCGCGATTGCGGCCACAACGAGAAGCACAACGTGCCCGGATCCGGCGCGAACAGTTCACCAACGCTCAGCAGCGACGTCCGCACGCGGCCTTCATCGGCTGCGAGCAACGACGCCGTGAAGCCCGTTTTCGTTTCTATCGATGTACCGTCGAACAAGGTTCGCAAACCCGGAGGCCATTCGTCGAACGTATCGTGCTCGAGGCCGGGTGCGCCGGACGCAGTGGAATCGGTCATGCGGATCTCCATGAAAAGACAATGGCCCGCGAAAGCGGGCCATCGATTAACGCTTGGCGAACCGTTCGATGCAAACGGCGGCTTGGCCTATCGGAAGAACACGTGCTGCGTGATCTTTGCGAGCGGATAGTGCACGCTAGGCTGAATGCGGGCCGGCAGATCGAGCGGCTTGAGCAACATCTTCACGCACATATCAGCCGACAAATTGCGCCGGACCAACGCATTTACCCGCGCCGCCAACTCGCGGTTGTGCGCGGTGTCGTTCGCGCGGTCCGGGTAGCGGATGGCAAACACATGGCGCAGCGCGATCTCGGAATCCTCATTCTTAATTTCCATTACACGGCGCAGCAAGGCGCCGAGAACAGCGAAGCGGCCATTGCCTTCAATCTTGTTGTACTTCTTGAAGAAGCGGAAGAAGTGCTTGTAATGGCGGACTTCGTCGGTGCGGATGTTGTCGGTGAGTTGCTTGAGCACTGGTTCGTCCGAGCACTCGTTAATGGCCCGATACAGCGTGGCCGTCCCGGTCTCAACCACGCAGCGCGCGACCATTTCAAGCGCCCGCGTTTTCTCGAAGTCCTCGACTGAACACGTCAGCGAGTACTCAGCGAAGAAATTCTTGAACGCCGTGTCCCAATCGAACTCAGGCCATACATGGTGGATATACGTCTTCAATGCGCGCCCGTGCTGCATTTCTTCCGGCTCCCACTCGTTGTTGAGCCAGTCGGACACTTCAGGGTCGTCGTTGAAATACGTGCTCAGGTTGCTCGTATAAAGATCGGTTCCGCTCTCAATGAACGAAGCCGCGCAAAGCAACAAGAGAAGGTGTTCATTGGATGCCGCTTTACGCCGGTCGATCCGGGACAGGTCGATGTCTTCGATCCGCCAGGGCATCACGTGGGTACTATCACTGTGCATAAAAATCGCGCTCCCAAAGCTGTACTGAACGCGCCGTCAGCCAAACCGGCCGAAAATCAGGCGACGCCATGACTTGAAGTCGCGGCGTCCTCATGTGGTTAAGACTTAGAGCCTGCATCTTAGCCGGGTTGCAATTAAGCTGCAGGCCCGAAGACAGACCGTTGGAACCACATGTCAGTTCCGGATACCGCTCAAAACAGCATAAATCGTACCGCGTTGAAGCGCGTTGCGATAACGCACGTCACGCTTGATTCCCGTGCGCTTACGGGCACATTTCGGTAAGCCACTGAAAAACGATTCGGCGATGGCGTTAATGGCGCCTTATAGCCGAGCGATTTTTCATATCGAATATGCTTGGCGGGAGATAGATTTCGGGCCGGCAAGCCGCGGTTAGACTCGATACCATCAATTTTGCCATCCTCACGAGTTGCCGCGCTGAACGCGAAGCATGCAATCCGTACGGGCGATGTAGGCAGTGGTCTTTTGGACATGCGGATATGTACACGTATGGACAATGTCCGAGCAACTTCACTACAAGCTGCTCGCGAGTGGCACGCGGTGTAATGCCTCGTAACGCACTCCTCGCTTTTGATGCCTGACCCCAGCCGTAACGCGCTCGTTGGCGTGGTTGCATCGATGCCATTGGACAGCGATATCCAAAGGTAAGACGGACGATCGAGCATTGCCGGACCGCCGGGCCTATCCCTTACAATACGGGCCACCTCAAGACAAAAAAGCGCACTCTTCGACGCCATGACACGAGATCCCCGCATCACCTTGAACGCACGACAGCAAGAGCTGCTCGACTGGGTGCAACGCGATGGCTTCGTGACAGTGGAAGACCTGGCCACGCATTTCGACGTCACGCCGCAAACCATTCGACGCGACGTCAACTGGCTCTCGGACATGAACCTCCTGCGCCGCTATCACGGTGGCGCGAGCCTGCCGACCAGTTCGGAGAACGTCTCATACACGGCGCGTCAGCGCATGTTCCACGACGAAAAACGTCGCATAGGCGCGCTCGTCGCTCAGCACATCCCCGATCAGGCGTCCCTCTTCATCAACCTGGGCACGACGACCGAGGAAGTCGCCCGGGCGCTGAACCGGCATCGCGGCTTGCACGTGATCACGAACAACCTCAACGTGGCCAGCATGATGAGCGGTTACCCCGAATGCGAGGTGCTGATTACCGGCGGCATTGTGCGGCCGTGGGACAAAGGTATTGTGGGCGAGCTGGCTATCGACTTCATCCGCCAGTTCAAAGTGGACTTCGCGATCATTGGGGCGTCGAGCATTGAAACCGACGGCACACTGCGCGACTTCGATACCCGCGAAGTCCGCGTGGCCGAAGCGATCATCAAACACGCCCGCACGGTGTTCCTCGCCGCCGATCATTCGAAATTCAACCGCCCGGCACTGGTCCGACTCGGTCATCTGAGCCAGATCGACGCGTTGTTCACCAATGCCCCTGCGCCACCGGAAATGGCTCAAACGCTCGCCGAAGCAAACACGCAGGTATTCGTGGCGGCGTAGGTCCGGCCCCAAAAATCTTGCTTCGCCAAGGCCCGCTGCCTGTGTGCAGTGCGGCAGGAACCTCACGTAAATTCTACGATTCCGCTTGTCTGCCGAACCGCTTTCGCGCCCCTAAAAAGTCAAACCCATTATTTTCCGCAAGCGTTTGGCACTCGTCTGACGCTTGCCTACAATCAAATTCCGGCAACGAAGCGCCGCTTTTGGGCGCCCCCAGCCACGCTATGCATCATGCGTCTGCCGGACACGAAGTTTCAGCCTCGCACAACGTTCCGAAGCACTTATGCCGATCGCCGACCGATCAAAGTGCCGCTCGATCGTCATGGAGAACACGATGCTAAGTCCGCATGAATTTGCCACGCTGCTCCTGTTGCAAGACGCCCCCCATCAGATGGACATGGTGCGCGACGAACTCGACGCCCTGCTCGAGCGCCAGCTTGTCCAGTTGGAAAATCTCGCCTCCGGGCACCAGTTGTGGAGCCTGACGGCTTCCGGCGACTCCACGATCAAAGCAATCAAACGATATTCATAGATTCGCTCTTCGGCCATCGCAGCCTCCACCAAGGCTGCGTGAGTGGGCCGAACAGCGAGCCGATTAGCCAGCGCGCAAGGTCGGGTCGACGGCTGCGCGCCAACTAAGCGCTTGCGCCCGCTGATCCGCGAAGAACGAAGCCCACGTGCTTTGCGCTGCTGCCGTACGGCTAGCAGTAAACGCCGCATACTGACTCGCAATTCCCGCCTGGAACGCGCAAAACTGGTCCTTTGGTAGCTTGCCGCGTTTTTGCGCCACGTAAGCATCGAGAAACGCCGTATACACGCCCTGCGCGTCCGTGCCGTAATCAACTGCGCTCCCACCGCACATGGACTGGAGCGCGGCGAGGGACGGCGCTCCCATTGATCCTGCAACATCTGGCGCGGATATACATCCGGCCAGCGTCAGCGCGCCGAGCGCACCCGCCACTAACATCTTTCGCATCGCGTTACTCCTTCATCCCCAGTGCCTACAGTATCGGCCGGCGGCCAGCTTCGCGCCACTCGACCGAACGGCCTATGAGCCCAAATACGACCAAAAACGACCGCAACCTGCACTTTTCCGGCAAAACGCAGTAATAGCGGCGCGTTAGCCATTCAGACGACTTTACATTTTCGTTTTTGTTCGTTAAATTTCGAATTCGAACATTAGTATGTTCCGACGGAGTTTTCCGTTGGTGGCCATGGGGCGGACAAGCGATGCAAGGCAATCTTTACGATGTGCTCGTGGTGGGCGGCGGGGTCAACGGCACGGGCATAGCGCGGGACGCGGCGGGCCGTGGCCTCACCGTCATGCTGTGCGAAAAGGACGACCTGGCTTCGCACACGTCGTCGTCGAGTACGAAGCTCATTCACGGCGGGCTTCGTTATCTCGAATACGGCGAATATCGGCTCGTGCGCAAGGCGCTCCAGGAACGTGAAGTGTTGCTGCGCGCGGCGCCGCACATCATATGGCCGTTGCGTTTCGTGATGCCGCACATGCCGAACCTGCGCCCGGCCTGGATGATCCGCGCCGGCCTGTTCCTCTACGATCACCTTGCGCGCCGCGAATTGCTGCCCGGCTCCCGGGGTATCAAAATGCGCCGGCACCCGGCGGGCGCTCCGCTTATCGACTCAATCAAACGTGGGTTTGTGTATTCCGACGGCTGGGTGGACGACGCTCGCCTCGTCGCGCTTAACGCCGTCGATGCGCAGGAACACGGCGCCGTCATCAAGACGCGCACGCGTCTGGTGAGTGCGCGGCGCGGCGAAGGCGTTTGGCATGCCGCGCTCGCCGACAACCAGGGCGCGACCTTTGAGATTCGGGCGCGCTCCATCGCAAACGCGGCTGGTCCGTGGGTCAGCGACCTGCTCAAGGATTCGCTCAACAGCAACACGCATACGCGCCACACCGTGCGGTTGGTCAAGGGAAGCCACATTGTCACCCGGCGCCTCTTTGAGCACGACCACGCGTACATTTTCCAGAATCCGGACAAGCGCATCATTTTCGCCATTCCGTATGAGCACGACTACACGCTGATCGGAACCACGGACCTCGAGTATCACGGCGATCCATCGAAAGTCGTGATCAGCCCGGAAGAAACGGCGTACCTTTGCGACTCCATCAATCGCTACTTCAAGAAGCACATCAGCCCGGCTGATGTCTGCTGGACCTACGCCGGCGTGCGCGGCCTGCTCGAGGACGAAAACGCGGAGAACGCATCGGCCGTCACGCGCGATTACCTGCTGGAACTCGACACGCCCGCGAACGAAGCGCCGCTGTTATCGGTGTTCGGTGGCAAGATCACCACGTTTCGCAAGCTGGCCGAAGAAGCCGTCGACAAGCTGGGGGCAGCGCTGCAATCGCCGGCGCGGAGTAAAACCTGGACCGAGGGCGCGCCGCTGCCGGGCGGGGACATTGCCAACGCCGACTTCGCGCTTTTTCTCAGCTCGTTCAAGCAACGCAACAGCTGGCTGCCGGACGAACTCGCGCACCGTTACGCGCGGGCGTACGGAACGCGCGCTCAGAAGCTTCTAGGCAATGCCGGCTCGCTCGCCGACCTCGGCGAGGCCCTGGCGCCCAGCCTCTACGAAGCCGAACTCCGCTACATGCGCGACAACGAATGGACAACCTGCGCGGACGACGTGCTCTGGCGCCGCTCGAAACTCGGCCTGCATCTGGAGCCGGGATCGCTTGAAGACGTGGTTCGCCGCATTGACGCGTGGTTCGCGTCGAGCAAACCCGATGCCGAGCTGCGGGAGACGTCACCCACGCAATCCACGCCGCCCGCACCCGCTCGCACGGTCGTTTAACGAGGGGTTGCCGCGAATAGCTACCCTGCGGCACCTCATAACGGTGTGACGATATCTTCGTTTGCCGCCAGTTGAGCGAATGCTAGTCTTGCCTTCACTCGTTCCCGCGCCGGTTCGCCGAGCGGGTCTGATCGACTGAACGATTGAAAGACTGGAGGCTCATCATGGTTGCATCGGCTTATTCATCGCTGGAACTCGTGCGCGAGTCGTTCGATGCGCGCGCGCCGGCCGAACACGCCGAGGCAACACAGGCGCGTGCGGCAAACACCGTGGCAAACGCGCTTCACACGCAGCCAACGGACGCGCAGGAAGCGAACGACGCGCTCGAATACCTGGTTGGCGTGAACCTCGCGCGGCTGCGCGCCGAACGCCAGCTCTCGCTCGATGCCCTCGCTCGCGCGTCCGGCGTATCGCGCGCCATGTTGGCGCAGATCGAATCCGGGCGTAGCGTGCCGTCCATCAAGGTACTGCACAAGATTGCGAGCGCGCTGAAGGTATCGGTGGCGGCGTTCCTGCGACGCCACGCGATCAATGGCATCGAATATTTGCCGGCTGAAGAGGCAACGCGGCTGGTGACATCGAATGGACGCTTTTCCGCCCGCCCGTTATTTCCGTTGAGCGCGCCTGCATCGGCGGAATTCCATGAACTGAGGATTGCGCCGCTGCACGCCGAATCCGGCAGCGCGCATCCACCCGGCACCACGATCAACCTGGTCGTGAGCGACGGCACGCTGGAAATTCGCGTGCATGACCGGGCGCAGTTGCTAGCCACCGGCGACGCCATTGTGTTCGACGCCGATCAACCCCACACGCTGCGCAATCCCGGCAACACGGAAGCGCGCGCGTACCAGGTGACGGTGAACGCGGAAACGCCGCCGCGCTGGCATGTTCCGGCCGATTCACGTCGTATCGACGATGCCAGCTAAGCAAGCTTGCCTGCAAGCTAGAGGCAGGCAGTACTGCAACATTGGCAAGTCTGCTGTATCCTGAAATTCGTCGCGTTGTTAAGTGTTTAGCGACAAGTCAGTACGTCTTCAGGGCGGGGTGCAATTCCCCACCGGCGGTATGCGAGCGGCGAAAGCCTCTCGCGAGCCCGCGAGCGCCTGTGAATGCAGCTTGCAAGTCATTGCGAGCCGCCCAGCGGGGTCAGCAGATCTGGTGAGATGCCAGAGCCGACGGTCATAGTCCGGATGGAAGAAGATGTGCAGACGGTCATGTCCGTTTCGCGTGTTTGCCGCGGCGCATTTGCGTCCGCGTTAAACCGGCGCTGTCGAATTGACGGCGTTGAAGACGCGTGTCGTTCTGTCTGTTTGCAATGCCCTGAAACGTTTTTCGCCCCATTTTCTTTTGCGAGAGCGTTTCACTCATGTCCGATTCAGTTTTCACCTCCCCGGCCACCGCCTTTGCCGATCTTGCGCAACTTCGTGCAGGTGAAGCGTCCGTTGCGATCCCTCATCGAATTGCCGCTGCCCTGCAAGCGTTGCGCGAAGGCCGCGCGGTCGCCCTGCTCGACGACGACGATCGCGAGAACGAAGCCGACCTGATTTACGCCGCTGAAAAGCTTGATGTCGAAGGCATGGCGCTGATGATCCGGGAGTGCAGCGGCATTGTGTGCCTGTGCCTTCCTGACGAGACCGTTCGCGCGCTCCACTTGCCGCCGATGGTCGCCGACAACGGCAGCAAATACGGCACGGCGTTCACGGTTTCTATCGAAGCACGCGAGGGCGTGACGACGGGCGTATCGGCCATTGACCGGCTGACCACGATCCGCGCTGCGATTGCCGATAACGCGAAGGCTGGCGATATCGTGAGTCCCGGCCATGTGTTCCCGCTGCGCGCGCAGCCGGGCGGCGTGCTGACCCGGCGCGGTCATACGGAAGGAACCGTCGATCTGGCTATCCTCGCCGGGTTGAAGCCTGCCGGCGTACTGTGCGAATTGATGAACCCGGACGGCACGATGGCGCGCGGTGCTCAGATCGATGCGTTTGTTAAGGAGCGCAACATTCCGGTGCTGACAATCGCCGAACTCGCCGATTTCCGGATGGCGCTTGCCGCCGCACGCGAACTGGCGGAAGAAACGGTTTAACGACGCATAGAAGCAATAAAAAAGCGCGGCCCTGAACAAAAGGGTCGCGCTTTTTATTTATGGGTTGTGGAAGAACCCGGCAAAAATCACACGGCTTCCGCCCTCAAAATCGCCGCGAATTTTCTATAAAGCCACACCGAGCAAGTTGCCCCCGTCGCCGTATAAAGCAGCGTGCCTACGCTTTGCACGATCATCAAACCCATGGTCAGGCTGCCGATAGACCCGGCCGTCGCCAGCATTTCCGCGACCACGGTCAGCACCGTCGCAATGCCGACGACCGGCAGGATCGCGAGCAAGGCGGCTGTCGTGATGAACCAGAAATGTCCGCGCGTGTCCTCCCAGGCGGCGCGCCACTGGATCCGGCCACCAACAGCCGTGTGCGGAAACAGCAAGGCAAGCCGCGCAGACACATAACTCACGCCGCAAACAACCAGCACCGCGAGCGTGGCGGCCGCGGCCATTGAGGTGCCGCTCGACAACCCCGCCAGCCGCAACCCGATCCAGGCGATCATGACCGCGAGCGCCGCGCCTACGTACCCCGCAAGTAACGCGATGCAGAGCAGGAAATAGCGCCGGATACCGGCGTCCCAGAGGTGCATCGGCGCAGGCGTGGAGACCGGTGCGGCGGCAGGCGCGGCGGATTCAGCGTGCAACTTCATCGCAAAGCGGACCACGAATACGGCCAGCACAGCGAGGACCAGCGTCTGTACGAAGGTGACGCCAAGGGAAATCAGCCCTTGAGTGAACCCCGCGGCGTGACCGGCGCTGCTGCTGGTCATCGCCGTGAGCGAACTGTCCGATGCCGCCAACCCGGAAAATTGCGCCTTGTATCCGGCGGTTCCGGTTGCGAGCACGGCGACGAACGCCACTAGAAATACGATCGGCATGTGTCGTACGGCGGAGGCGGCGTCGCGCCATGCGCCCGTCAGGCATTGGCGCAGCGTGATGTCTTCCATAAAACCTCGGTCGAAAAGCGTGATGAAGCGATAAAGCCGCGAATGCGGCTCGCACGACACGCTAGTCGGTTGAGGACGCCGGGTCAACATCCGGCACGGCCTTGGCGTGGGTATTCCCCACGCAGCACGCCACGCGAACTCAAATGGCATCCACCGCGGCCGCACGCGTTCCCTGCCCGCCGCGATCAAGCCGGGCCGCATACCAGGTCACGCCGAGCGCGACCACGGCCACCACGGCCGCGACCCACGGCAGCGAATCGAGCGGATGTCCCTGGCTCAACACCACGCCGCCCAGCCACGCGCCGCCGGCATTCCCCAAATTGAACGCGCCGATATTCAGCGTCGACGCCAGGTTCGGCGCATGTTTCGCCTTCTCGACCACGCGCGTTTGCAGCGGCGGCACGGTGGCGAACGCGGCGATGCCCCAAATAAAGATCGTGATGGCCGCGAGCGTCTGGTTATGGCTGGTCTTCGCGAAGATAGCCATGATGATTGCGAGCGCGACGAGAATGCCCATCAGCGATGGCATCAGCGCCCGGTCGGCCAGCTTGCCGCCAATCGTATTGCCGATCGTCAATCCAACGCCGAACAGCACGAGCACCAGCGTGACGCCATGTGGCGAAAATCCGCTGATCTGCTCGAGGATCGGCGCAATGTAGGTGAAGACCACGAACACGCCGCCGAAACCGAGCACGGTCATTGCCAGCGCGAGCCAGACTTGGGGCTCCTTCAGCACGCGCAGTTCGTGGCCGAAGTTCGACGGCCCCGAATCGTGCTTGTTCGGCACGAGCGCTGTCACGCCGACCAGCGACAACACACCGAGCGCCGCCACGACCCAGAATGTCGTGCGCCAGCCGAATTCCTGACCGATAAACGTCCCGAACGGCACGCCGAGCACATTCGCGAGCGTGAGCCCGGTGAACATCAGCGCAATCGCACTGGCGCGCTTTTCAGCCGGAACCAGCGACGCCGCGACCACCGCGCCAATGCCGAAAAACGAGCCGTGCGCGAACGACGTCACCACGCGGGCGATCATGAGCATCGAATAACCGGGTGCAACGGCGCACAGCACATTACCGACGATAAACACGCCCATCAGCAATTGCAGCGCGAGTTTGCGCGGCATTTTTGCAGTCAGCACGGCGAGCAGCGGTGCGCCCACGGCGACGCCCAACGCGTAGCCGGTGACGAGGAATCCCGCCGATGGTATCGATACAGCCAGATCGCGGGCGACATCGGGCAGCAGCCCCATGATGACGAACTCGGTCGTCCCGATAGCGAACGCGCTGATCGCGAGCGCCAGAAGTGGAATAGGCATGAAGATCCCCTAGTTTGAGAATAAGGAAAGCGATGTCACGAATTCGATGACCACGCCCGGCGCAAGCTGCACGAACACTTGCCGTTCGCGGACGAGCGGAACCTCGGCTTCGGAAAACGGGATCGCGTGTTCGTGCAGGCGTGCGAGCAACGCCTGCCATTCGGCCGCGCTTTGAACCCGCAACGCCAGGTGATCGATGCGCGTGGCCGCCCGGCCACCGGGCGGCGAAGCCAGCACCGAGCCGCTTTCGATCAGATGCACGGCGGGCGTGTCATCGAGATAAAGCCAAAACCCGCCTATGCCGAATGGCGGGCGCGGGCCGACTTTCATGCCGGCTATATCGACGAGAAAATGGCGGATCGGCTCGCAATCGGGCGCGACGATCGTGACGTGATCGAGTTTCATCGGACGTTTCCAGCAAATTCGGGCCGCACAGTCAAACCTCATACACTGCAATGCACCAAATTTTGCGCGCCCAGGAACGTTTTGATAATTGGCGTAGCATTTGAACCATTATCAAAAGCAAATTGAGAATCGCAATGGATCGACTCGGCGACATGCGCCTGTTCACCGAAGCCGCCGCGCTCGGCAGCTTGTCCGCGGCGGGGCGCAAGCTGGGTTTATCGCCGGCGGCGGCCAGCGCCCGGCTGCTCAAGCTGGAGAAATCGCTCACCGCGCGGCTGTTCGAGCGCACCACGCGCCAACTCAGGCTCACCGACGAAGGCCGGCTTTATTTGCAGCATTGCCGGATCGCGCTGCAGGCTATCGACGACGGCGAAGCCGCGCTGCACGCCGGCCAGAATCTCGTGCGCGGCAAGGTGCGGATCTCGGCCACATCGGATTTCGGCCGCAACCTGCTGTGCCATTGGCTCGATGAATTCAGCCGCCTGTATCCGGACGTGAGCTTTTCGCTGACGCTGTCGGATTCGGTATCGAACCTGCTGCTGGAAGAGATTGATCTGGCGATTCGCTTTAACCGGCCGTCGGAGGGCAATCTGATTGCCCGTCGGCTGGCGCCGAACCGGCGTGTGCTGTGCGCATCGCCGGAATACCTGGCGCGGCACGGCGAACCGAAAACGCCCGCCGATCTCGCCGCGCACACGTTCACGGTGCTGGTGACATCGACGGCAACGTTCAACGAGTTCCAGTTCGTCCGCAGCGACGAGCGTTTCACCCACACCGTGCCGCTCAGCGAGGCCTGGGAAACCAACGACGGCGCGCTGACCCGCGCCTGGGCGCTGGCCGGTCAGGGCATTGCGCACAAATCGATCTGGGATATTGCCGCCGATGTCCACTCCGGCGCGCTGAAAATTTTGCTGGCAGACTGGTGTTCGAACGAGGCGGCTGTCCACGCTGTGTATCACTGCAACCGGTATAGGGCGCCACGGGTTCGCGTGCTGCTGGACTTCCTGATCGAACGCTTCGACCTTGCGACCGCGGAATTGCTCGGCGACCTGGCCTACCCGCCCGGCCAGCAGGGTCACGAAGTCGAGCGAACGCTATAATATCGAGCTAACCGTCGAGTGCTGCAACGTGCAAATTTCGGCCAATTCAAGCGAAATAGGCCTAAAGCAGCGTTAAAAGCCGACGAAACGAAACAGATAATTCCCTTCAACGCATTAAATACCGCGCCCCCAGACTAATCACTGCGACCGGCGAAATTCATGACCAAGAAAGTGTATGTAAAGACCTTTGGCTGCCAGATGAACGAGTACGACTCCGACAAAATGGTCGACGTGCTCGGCGCAGCCAATGGCCTCACCCAGACGTTCACGCCGGAAGACGCCGACGTCATTCTCTTCAACACATGTTCGGTGCGCGAAAAAGCCCAGGAAAAGGTTTTCTCCGATCTCGGCCGCGTGCGCGAATTGAAGGAAGCGAATCCGAACCTGATCATTGGCGTAGGCGGTTGCGTGGCGAGCCAGGAAGGCGCAGCGATCGTGTCCCGCGCGCCGTACGTGGACCTGGTGTTCGGCCCGCAGACGCTGCATCGTCTGCCGGACATGATTGCGAAACGACGTTCCACAGGACGTTCGCAAGTCGACATCTCGTTCCCGGAAATCGAAAAATTCGATCATCTGCCGCCGGCGCGTGTGGATGGCCCGAGCGCGTTTGTATCGATCATGGAAGGTTGCAGCAAGTACTGCAGCTATTGCGTGGTGCCCTACACGCGCGGCGAAGAAGTATCGCGACCGCTGGATGACGTGCTGACCGAAATCGCCGGTCTCGCCGACCAAGGCGTGCGCGAAGTCACCATGCTGGGGCAGAACGTGAATGCGTATCGCGGCCCAGTGACACAGCATTCCACGGATATCGCGGATTTCGCTACGCTGATTGAATACGTCGCGGAGATTCCGGGTATTGAGCGGATTCGCTACACCACGTCGCATCCGAAGGAATTCACGCAACGCCTGATCGATACATACGCGAAAGTGCCGAAGCTCGTGAGCCACTTGCACTTGCCCGTGCAGCACGGTTCCGACCGTATTTTGATGGCCATGAAGCGCGGTTATACCGTGCTCGAATACAAGTCGGTGATCCGCAAATTGCGCGCGATTCGTCCGGATTTGTCGCTGTCTACGGACATGATTGTCGGGTTCCCGGGCGAGACGGAAGATGACTTCCAGAAGATGATGAAGCTCATCGACGAAATGAGTTACGACACCAGTTTCTCGTTCATCTACAGCCCGCGTCCGGGCACGCCGGCTGCGAACCTGCACGACGACACCCCGCGCGAAGTGAAGCTCAAGCGTTTGCAGCATTTGCAGGCGACCATCGAGGCGAACGTGGCGAAGATCAGCAATTCCATGCTGGGTTCGGTGCAGCGCATTCTGGTGGAAGGCCCGTCGCGCAAGGATCCGAGCGAACTCGCCGGACGCACGGAGAATAATCGCGTGGTGAATTTCCCGGCGCCGATCTCGTCGCACAAGCGGCTGATTGGCCAGATGGTCGATGTGGAAATCAACGTGGCGTATCCGCATTCGTTGCGCGGCGAATTAATCATGACGCCCGCGACAACTCACTAAAACCGCAGCTTCGACAGGAACCCGACTCTAGCCTTGAAGACCGCTCAGCAGCATCTGGAATTCACCGCTCCGCGCGACGACAACGCGCGGCTCGCCAACCTGTGTGGCCCGCTCGACGAAAACTTGCGGCAGATCGAGCAGGCGCTCGACGTGACGCTGACGCGTCGCGGACACAAGATCACCATCCGCGGGCGCGGCGCGAAGGTTGCGCTGGCGGCGCTCGAGAATTTCTACAATCGCGCGAAAGACACGTTGTCGGTGGACGACATCCAGCTTGCGCTGGTCGAAGCGCGCAATGCGGCGCGGCATGGGTTGAATGCCAACAGGCCATCGAATAACCTGAATTCCGAGCCCGTCGATCCGCGTTTCCGTGGCGACCCCGATCATCCCTTCGATGAACCCAACGTGACCATCGACCTGGGCGAAGAGGAAGATCCGGGGCCGAAGCTGTACACGCGACGCGCCGATCTGCGCGGCCGCACGCCCATGCAGCGTGAATACCTGAAGCAGATCATTGCGCACGATGTCACGTTTGGCATCGGCCCGGCGGGTACGGGTAAAACGTATCTGGCGGTAGCGTGCGCGGTGGATTCGCTCGAGCGCGATCAGGTGAAGCGGATTGTGCTGACGCGTCCGGCGGTGGAAGCCGGCGAGCGCTTGGGTTTCCTGCCGGGCGATCTCGCGCAGAAGGTGGATCCGTATTTGCGGCCGCTTTACGACGCACTCTACGACCTGCTCGGCTTCGATAAAACCGCAAAAATGTTCGAGCGCCAGATGATCGAAATCGCGCCGCTCGCGTACATGCGCGGCCGGACGCTGAATCATGCGTTCATCATTTTGGACGAGGCGCAGAACACTACGCCCGAGCAGATGAAGATGTTCCTGACGCGGATCGGTTTCGGGTCGAAGGCCGTTGTCACCGGCGACACCACGCAAGTCGATTTGCCGCGTGGGCACAGGAGCGGGCTGATTGAAGCGCAACACATCCTGGCCGATGTCCGCGGTATCGCGATGACGAAGTTCACGAGCGTAGACGTAGTACGGCACCCGCTGGTCGCGCGGATTGTGGAAGCGTACGACGCGCAGTCGGAGCGCGATGCCTCGGCCGCCGCGATTGCCGCCGCGAAATATCGCTCTGAATAAGCATGCCCAAACTTGCACTGACACTGCAGTTCCCGGCCGCCAAGACGTTCCCTGAACACAAGGCGCTATTGCCGCGCGCAACCGTCGCCGGCTGGATCAAGGCGTCGCTGTTCGCGGACGCGGAACTGACCGTGCGTTTCGTCGATACCGAGGAAGGCCGGGCGCTGAACCGGTCTTATCGGCAGAAGGATTACGCCACCAACGTGCTGACGTTCGCGTATGCCGAGTCGGAAGACGATCCGGTCACGGGCGACCTGGTGCTGTGCTGTCCGGTAGTGGAACGCGAGGCGCGCGAGCAGAACAAGCCGCTCGCCGCGCATTACGCGCATCTGATCGTGCACGGTACGCTGCATGCTCAGGGTTACGATCATGAAGATTCGGCGGAAGCGAAAGAAATGGAATCGATCGAAACCGGCATCATGCAAAAGCTTGGTTTCACCGATCCTTACCTGCCGTTGCCGCCCAGCTAAGCCGTGACTGACGACCCGCCCCCTCTTCCTGAACTGATGAAGGAACCGCCTTCGCAGATTCCCGACCACTATCCGCCGGTGTTCGAGGAGTCGCGTCTTCTCACCGACGAAGAACTGGCGGCATCGCGTGAAAAAGCGTTGGCGCAGTGGGATCGCAAGACGGATCTCTGGCTGTTCGGCTATGGCTCGCTGATCTGGAACCCGGGCTTGCCCGCCGTGGAAATGGTACGCAGCAAGGTGCACGGTTATCATCGCGGACTGTATTTGTGGTCGCGCGTGAATCGCGGCACGCCTGAGCAGCCTGGGCTCGTGCTGGCGCTGGATCGCGGCGGTTCATGCTCGGGCATGGCGTTCCGGTTGGCGGCCGAAGGCGCGGAGCCGCATCTCGAAGTGCTGTGGCGACGCGAAATGGCGATGAATTCGTATCGCGTGGCGTGGTTGCCTTGCACGCTCGTGGACGGCCGCCGCGTAGAAGCGCTGGCGTTTGTGATGCGGCGCGAGGCGTCTACCTACACCGGCAAGCTCGCCGACCAGATGGTACGCCACGTGCTCGGCTGCGCGACCGGCCGATACGGCACCACGCTCGATTACGTCAGCCGCACGGTCGAGGCGCTGCGCGAATGCGGCATGCCGGACCGGCAGCTCGAAGCGCTGTTGCATCGATGCCAAGGCGCGGATTCGTCGCAGGAATGAGCGTCACGAAACGCGCCAAAACGACGCGCCAAGTGCTGAACCATGGCCGATCGGCTAACGTCACTGGCTCGACATACTCCGCCGATATTTATCAGTTACGATGTTTCTACGAGATTTGAACGTCTTCGCGCCCGCTTGAATTGGCGCGAATTTTCCTTGGTGTATTCTTAACTTTCCGAAATTTCGCGTCCGGAACAATCCGGGCGCCCCACTATGAACGACTCCGATCCCAGTCGACGTTACACCGACAAACCACCGGAAAAGCGCACGCTGCTTGAGCGCCTGACCGATTTCATCTCGCACGAACCTGAATCGCGCGACGAATTGCTGGAAGTCCTTCAGGACGCCCACGAACGCAATCTGCTCGACGCGGATTCGCTCTCCATGATCGAAGGCGTGTTCCAGGTTTCGGAACTCTGCGCGCGCGACATCATGATTCCGCGTGCCCAGATGGACGCCATCAATATTTCCGAAACGCCCGAGCAGTTCATTCCGTTCATGCTCGAAAAAGCGCACTCGCGCTATCCAGTATTCGAAAGCAACCGCGACAACGTGATCGGCGTGCTGCTTGCAAAAGACTTGCTGCGCTATTACCACGAAGAAGAATTCGATGTCCGCGGCATGCTTCGCCCCGCCGTATTCATCCCCGAATCGAAACGCCTGAACGTCTTGCTGCACGATTTCCGCGTGAACCGGAATCACATTGCCATCGTCGTCGATGAATACGGCGGCGTGGCCGGACTGATCACGATTGAAGACGTGCTGGAGCAGATTGTTGGCGACATCGAAGACGAATACGACTTCGACGAAGAAGCCGGCAACATCATTGCGACGCCGGATGGCGCGCATCGTGTGCGTGCGCTGACTGGCATCGAGCAATTCAACGAACAATTCGGCACGCATTACTCCGACGACGAAGTCGACACCATTGGCGGGCTGGTCACGCATCGGTTCGGACGCGTGCCGCATCGTGGAGAGAAGGTGCGGATCGATGACTTCGTGTTCGAAATCATGCGCGGCGACGCTCGCCAGATCCACGTGCTGCGCGTGCGCCGCGCACCGAATATGAACGTGCTCGACGGCAATTCGCGCAACCACCGTGACAGCGATCACGACGACGAACGCGATTGATCCGGTTTGATCTCCATAGAGAACAAGGGGCCCCTCAACCGGCCCTGACCTGCTTCAGCCTGTAACACAGCGTGATCACACTACGCGTTCAATTGCAGCAGTTGCGTGCCGAACCGCCGTGCAGGCGTTTTACGCCTTTTTCGTGACATGACGCGCGCCGGTCACGCTCCGTCATTCGCTTACTTTCTGCTGACCTCGTAATCCATGGCCGACTCATCGTCTCCTGTCACCTCGCAGCGCAACTCCCGCCCGATGCCCGCTGAAAAGCGCGCCGGCACGGCTCAGTCCATGCCCTTCTGGCATTACCTCGTCGCGGCCGTGCTGGGTGTCGCGAATACGCTTTCGTTTGCACCCACGCCGCATGGCGGGTGGGTCGAACTGGTGATCTTTACGCTGTTCTTCGCGTGGCTTACGCGCACTAATGGCTGGAAAAGCGCGGCGTTGACGGGCTGGGCATTTGGATTCGGCAACTTCGTCACGGGTGTGTGGTGGCTGTATGTCAGCATGCACGACTATGGCGGCATGGCGGCGCCGCTGGCGGCTGCAGCCGTCGCGTTGTTCTCGATGTACCTTGCGGTCTACCCCGCATTGGCGGGCGTGGTCTGGTCGCTGTGCGCGGGGCATGCGCGGTATGACGACGATGGCGCCTCCGCGACCGAGCTCGCCGATGAACCGCGCTTCGTGCCCACGTGGCACGGCGCGTTTGCCTTTGCGAGCGCGTGGGCGCTGGGCGAGTGGTTGCGCGGGCTTGTGTTCACCGGCTTCCCGTGGCTTGCGAGCGGGTATGCGCAAGTCGATGGCCCATTGGCGGGGTTTGGATCGGTTGCGGGCGTATACGGCGTGGGCTGGGTGCTGGGGTTGGTGGCGGCGTTGCTCGTGCAAGGTTTCTACGGCTTCAGGCGCAGCACAGCCGTAGTTGAACGGTCGACGGCTGCGCGTCTTGCGCCGTTCATCGTGGCGGTGCTGCTGCTTGCATCCGGCATGTTGCTGTCACTGGTCGAATGGACAACCCCCGCGAACGCGCCACTCACCGTCCGGCTGCTGCAAGGCAACGTGAAGCAGGAGATGAAGTTCGAGCAGGAAGGCGTGGATCAATCGCTCGCGTTGTATAAAAAACTGATCACCGAGAAGCCTGCGGATCTCATCGTCACGCCGGAAACGGGGTTCCCTGTTCTCGGCGTTCGGATGCCACCGGACGTTGCGCTGGCACTGCGCAATTTCTCCGACACAACCCATTCATCCATCCTGTTCGGCGCTTTCGGCGTGACGACTTCGGCTGAAAGTTCCGTGCCTAGCTACACAAACACCCTGTTCGGCATCACGCCGAATCAGCAGGACGTGTACCGCTACGACAAACATCATCTCGTGCCATTCGGCGAATTCGTGCCGACAGGTTTCCACTGGTTCGTTGCCCTCATGGGCATTCCGCTCGGCGATCTCGGGCGCGGCCCGCCGGTGCAAAAATCGTTCTTCGTGCACAACCAGCCGATTGCCGTCGATATCTGCTACGAGGACATTTTCGGCGAAGAGATAGCGCGGACGATTCGCGAACAGGAAGCGCCCGCAGGCATTTTGGTGAACTCGACGAATCTTGCTTGGTTCGGCGACACCATTGCGCTCGATCAGCATCTGCAAATGGCCCGCATGCGTTCTATCGAAACCGGCCGCCCCATGCTCCGTTCGACCAACACGGGCACAACCGCGGTGATCGCGGCAAATGGCGCTGTGGTGGCACGGCTGCCTGTGTACACAGTCGGCTCGCTCGATGCCACCGTCCAGGGCACATCCGGGCGTACGCCGTATGTGACGAGCGGCAACATCACGGTGATCATGGTGTCGCTGTTGCTGCTGGCGTTCGGATTTGCGTTCGCGCCGGGAAAGAATGGCCGCAACAAAGCTGTCGATCATGGTCGCGAAAAGTCCTGAGCTGGCCGGGTTTGCCATCCGCAAAGCCACGAGAGCCGATGCGGACGCCGCGTGGGAAATCCGCCGCGCCGCCGTGATGCGTGAATGCGCGAATGTGTATCCGCTAGACCAGCTGGAACAGTGGACCGGCGGTACGGCATCGCGAGCATTCGCCGATGCCGTAGAAGAGCGTTTCCTCGTGGCAACCGTTGACGGGTATGTCGCGGGCACCGGCATGATCGACCTCGCGACGGGCAAAATCGATGCGATTTTTGTCCATCCGGCGTATATGAAACGCGGCATTGGAGCAGCAATGATGCGTCATCTGGAAACACTCGCCCGCTCGAAAGAGCTCCCGGAACTCACGCTCGACTCCACGCTGAACGCGGCACCGTTTTATCGCGCGCTCGGTTTCGAAGGCGAAGAAATCACGCCATACCAGTCGCCACGCGGCCTGACCATGGATTGCGTGCCAATGACGAAACGCCTCCGCGGATAACACCCGTTTTTACCGGCCAATCGGCCGATGAGTCTGCCGTTCATCCCCGAAAAGTCGCGCAAGACCCTCATTCCCGCTAAAATTCAACGTTTTAGCCCTCCGGCCGGGGCATTTTTCCGGTCGGCTTCGACCACGCGCCGGCCCGCCGGCTCACGCTTCGAAGGCACGCTTCAAAGGCATTCATGCTCACTTTTCAGCAAATCATCCTGACGCTGCAATCCTATTGGGACAACAAGGGTTGCGCGCTTCTCCAGCCGATCGACATGGAAGTCGGCGCGGGCACCTCGCACGTGCACACGTTCCTGCGCGCGATTGGACCGGAACCGTGGCGAGCAGCGTATGTGCAGCCGTCACGGCGTCCGAAGGACGGCCGTTACGGCGACAACCCGAACCGCCTGCAGCATTACTACCAGTACCAGGTGGTGCTCAAGCCCGCGCCGGAAAACATCCTCGATCTGTACCTCGGCTCGCTCGAAGCGCTTGGCTTCGACTTGAAGCAAAACGATGTGCGTTTCGTGGAAGACGACTGGGAAAATCCCACGCTCGGCGCATGGGGCCTCGGCTGGGAAGTCTGGCTGAACGGCATGGAAGTGACGCAGTTCACGTACTTCCAGCAAGTTGGTGGTATCGACTGCAAGCCGGTGCTCGGTGAGATCACCTACGGTCTCGAACGGCTCGCCATGTATCTGCAGAAAGTGGAGAACGTGTACGACCTCGTGTGGACCGAATGGGAAGAGGAAGGCCCGAACGGCCGCGAACTCCGGCGCCTGACGTATGGCGACGTGTATCACCAAAACGAAGTCGAGCAGTCCACCTACAACTTCGAGCACGCGAACGTCGACCTGCTGTTCACGTTCTTCAAGAGCTACGAAGCCGAAGCGCAGAAGATGATTGAAGCGAAGCTCTCGCTGCCCGCGTATGAGCTCGTGCTGAAAGCCGGCCATACGTTCAACTTGCTGGACGCGCGCGGCGCGATTTCGGTGACGGAGCGGGCGGCGTATATCGGCCGGATTCGCGATTTGTCGCGTGCGGTTGCGAAGGGCTATTACGAGTCGCGTGAAGCGCTCGGTTTCCCGATGCTGGGCAATCCCGTACACGCCGCGGCCGGACTTGTTTCGGACGCACAAGATGCCGCCAAGCCCGCGTGGGCGCCGGCGCTTAAGGTCGAGCGCAATATCGATCAGGCCTGACCAGAGCACGACATAACAATGACAGAAACCAATCTTGCATCGCTGCTCGTCGAGCTGCGGACCGAAGAACTTCCGCCGAAAGCGCTCGCCCGCCTGGGCACCTCGTTTGCCGAAGGCATCGTGCAGCGGCTTGCCGCGCGCGACCTGATTGACGGCGAAGCGAGTTTCGAAAAATACGCCACGCCGCGACGTCTCGCCGTGCTCATCAAGAACGTGCGCGCAGTCGCACCGCAACGGCAAGTGCGCGAGAAGGTGCTGCCTGTTTCCGTCGCATTGGACAAAGACGGCCTGCCCACCGCGCCGCTCGCGAAGAAACTCGCTGCGCTGGGTTTCCCCGACTTCGCCATTAGCGATCTCGAACGCGCGCAGGACGGCAAGGCCGAAGCATTCTTCCTGCGCTACGCAGCACCCGGCGCAACGCTTGCTGACGGCCTGCAAACCGCTCTGCAAGAAACGCTCGGCAAGTTGCCCATTCCGAAGGTGATGACGTATCAACGCCCCGACGGCACCAGCGTGCAGTTCGTGCGGCCGGTGCATGGGTTGATCGCGCTGCATGGCCGCGAAATTGTGCCGGTGAGCGCGCTTGGTATCGACTCCGGCGACACCACGCTGGGTCATCGGTTCATGTCGAAAGGTCTTGTTCCGATCGCACACGCCGACGACTACGCCGAAACGCTGCGTTCGAAGGGCAGGGTCGTCGCGAATTTCGAGGATCGCCGCGAATCCATCCGTACGCAATTGCTGGCGTTCGCAGGCGAAGACCGCGTAGTCATGCCTGAATCGTTGCTCGACGAAGTGAATGCGCTGGTCGAATGGCCGGTCGTGTATCAGTGCCGTTTCGACGAATCGTTCCTGCAAGTGCCGCAGGAATGCCTGATCCTCACCATGCAGACGAACCAGAAGTATTTCGCGCTGACTGACGAGCACGGCAAGCTGCGTTCGCGCTTCCTGATTGTCTCGAACATCGAGACGCAAACGCCCGGCGATATTGTCGAAGGTAACGAGCGCGTGATCCGCCCGCGTCTGGCCGACGCGAAGTTTTTCTTCGAGCAGGACAAGAAGAAACGTCTTGCCGACCGCGTGCCGCTGCTCGCGGCCGTGGTGTATCACAACAAGCTGGGTTCGCAATTGCAGCGCGTGCAGCGACTCGAAGCGCTCGCGGGCGAAATCGCGCCCATGATCGGCGTGGATGTGGCCGTCACGAAGCGCGCCGCCCTGCTCGCGAAGGCTGACCTGATCACTGACATGGTCGGTGAGTTTCCCGAATTGCAAGGGACCATGGGCACGTACTACGCGCGCCACGATGGTGAGCCGGAGGAAGTCGCGCTCGCGTGTTCGGAACATTATCAGCCGCGTTTCTCCGGCGATGAAACCCCCGCCACCGGCGTAAGCAGCGCCGTCGCGTTGGCCGACAAACTGGAAACGCTCGTCGGCATCTGGGGCATTGGCTTGCAGCCAACCGGCGAGAAAGATCCGTTCGCGCTGCGTCGTCACGCACTCGGTGTGTTGCGCATCCTGCTGGAAAAGCGCCTTGCCATCGACTTGTTCGACTTGCTACGTATTGCGTACAAGCAATTCGCCGACATGCCGCACGTGGTTGATTCAACCGACGCCATCTACGCGTTTTTCATGGACCGGCTGCGCGGCGTGCTGCGTGAACGCGGTTTCAACGCAATTGAAATCGACGCCGTGCTGAGCCTGAACCCCACGCGCCTGGACGACATCGTCGCGCGTCTGGACGCCGTGCGCGAATTCGCGTCGTTGCCGGAAGCCGCGTCGCTTGCCGCGGCGAACAAGCGTATTTCGAATATCCTGAAGAAGTCGGCGGAAAGCGTGCCGGCGAGCGTGCAGCCAGCTTTGCTTCAGGAAGCCGCCGAAAAGGCGTTGTACGCTCAGCTCGAACAAGTTGCGCCGCGCGTGCAAACGCAACTGGCCGAACGCAATTACACGGAAGCGCTGTCGGCGCTGTCCGCGCTGCGCGATGCCGTGGATACTTTCTTCAACGACGTGATGGTGAACGCGAAAGATCCGGCGTTACGTAACAACCGCCTGGCTCTTCTCGGCGCACTGCATCAGCAGATGAATTGCGTCGCGGACATTTCGAAGCTTGCCGCCTGATGCGCCACACCATGCCGACCAACGCAAACAAGAAACTGGTGATACTCGATCGGGACGGCGTGATCAACGTCGACTCCGACGCATTCATCAAGTCGCCCGACGAATGGGTTGCCATCCCCGGCAGCCTCGAAGCGATCGCGCGTTTGAACCAGGCCGGCTACCGCGTGGCAATTGCATCGAATCAATCGGGCATAGGCCGTGGTCTGTTCGACATGGCCGCGCTCAACGCAATGCACGAAAAGATGAACCGGGCGGCAGCGGCGGTAGGCGGCCGCATTGACGCGGTGTTTTTCTGCCCGCACACACAGGAAGACGAGTGCGAGTGCCGCAAGCCGAAGCCCGGCATGTTGCAGCAGATTGTGGAGCGCTTCGAGATCGATCCGGCTGATACGCCCATGGTCGGCGACTCGCTGCGCGACCTGCAAGCGGGCGCGGCGCTCGGCTTCGAGCTGCATCTGGTGCTGACCGGCAAGGGGCATAAAACGCTGGCAGCGGGCCATCTGCCGGACAATACGAAGGTACACAACGACCTGCGCACCTTCGCGCTCGACTTCCTCGCCGCACATCACGACTGACCCGGCCGATCTGTCGGCGGGTTTTTTTCGTCACATCACATAAGACTTATTCAAGCCGATGCGCTTCATTCGTTCGCTGTTGCTGATGGTTTTTTTCGTCGTTTATACGGTGCCGTACGCGTGCGCTTGCTTCCTCGTGTTCCCGTTCATGCGCGCTGAAAAGCGTTATTGGATGGCGGCGTACTGGTGCAAGTCGTGCATCGTGGTGATGCGCTACCTGAACAACATCCGCTATCAGATTGAAGGCATGGAGAATCTGCCCGATGGTCCCGCCGTGTTGTTGTCGAAGCACCAGTCGGCTTGGGAAACGCTGGCATTCCCCGCGTTAATGCCGCGGCCGCTCTGCTATGTGTTCAAGCGTGAGTTGCTGTTCGTGCCGTTCTTCGGCTGGACCATGGGCATGCTGAAGATGGTTCATATCGACCGGCGTCAGGGCAAGGATGCATTTGCATCGGTGGCGCGGCAAGGGCGCGAGCGCATGGCCGAGGGAGCGTGGGTCATCATGTTTCCTGAAGGCACGCGCACAAGCGCGGGCAAGCAAGGCAAGTACAAGTCAGGCGGTGCGCGCTTCGCGTGCGCGGCGGGCGCGCCGGTCGTGCCGATTGCCCACAACGCCGGACACGTATGGCCGCGGAAATCGTTTCTCAAATATGCGGGTATAGTCACAATGTCAATCGGTCGTCCGATCGACACGACAGGCCTCACGCCGGAAGAAGTCAATCTGCGCGTGGAGCGCTGGATCGAAACGGAAATGCGTCGAATTGATCCGGACTCGTACGGTCCCGCCGATCGTTTCATCGCTGTGTCTGATTCCGGCGCTGACTCCGCGTCTGCCTCTGACTCCAAGTCTCAGGGCGCGGCTACCGGCCTGTAGATCCGGATGTCGTTATCGTCAGGTTCATTACGTTCGTTTCTATCGTTAGTGTTGTCCTTTCCGTCATTCCTGCGCCGCGTGCGCCAAGCTGAGCCGATGCAGAAGACCCCCTCGAGACAGCGTCCCGCTGCCGCGCTCGACAACCCGCAACTCGACCTGCCGCTCAACTTTCCCAGTGAGCCAAGGCTGTCGAGTGTGGCACCCTCGCCTGCTATGTCGGGCACGTCTGCCGCGCCCGTCGCATCGCCTCCCGCCATGCCCGCAACATTGCGTGGCGACATCACGCCGACCGATACAACCGAAACGGCAAGCCCGTCCGCGCCGCCTTCACGTACGCCCATTGCGCCCGATGGTTCGCGCTACCGGCAACTCATGCTCGGTTCGCAGATGCTCGATTACCGTTTGAAACGTTCATCGCGCCGGACGATTGGCTTCACTATCGATGGCACTGGCCTCGCGATTACCGCACCGCGCTGGGTGACAATCGGCGCAATAGAAAGCGCGATTGCCGAGAAGGAAAAGTGGATCTTCAAGAAGCTGACCGAATGGCAAACGCGCGTGGAGCAACGCGCGGTGCCGCGGATTGAATGGAAGGATGGCGCGCAGCTTCCGTACCTTGGACAAAACGTCACCGTCATGATGACCGGCGCACCGGGCACAACCGGCAAGAGCGCTACGCAACCGGCGTTCGATACAGAAACCGGCGTGCTGTGGCTCGGCCTTCCCGCGCTGGCAGATGGGCAGGTCATTCGCGAGCGTGTGCAACGCTGGCTCCATGCTCAGGCGCTGCAGGTGTTTGGCGAGCGGTTGCCGGTGTATGCGGCCAAACTAGGCGTGGAGTTCAGGGCCTATGCGTTGTCATCCGCCTCTACGCGCTGGGGCAGTTGCTCCAGCGAAGGCAAGATTCGCCTCAACTGGCGGCTGATTCATTTCCCCGTGCATGTGATCGACTACGTGGTCGCGCACGAACTCGCGCACCTTCGGGAGATGAATCACAGCGCGCGCTTCTGGGCCACGGTCGAATCCATTTTCCCGGACTTCCGCGAAGCGCGGCATACGCTCAAGCATCATCCGCCCGAATTGCTGCCGCTGCTTTAACGCTTTGCCAGCACGGAAATGGCGCCGAGCAGAGCGCTGCGAGCGTTTGCTACGAGCGGTACAATTTTCGATGTGGCCGTTTTCATCGTGCGCGGTGTGCATTGAGGCACGTTAAAAGACACGGTAAATCGGACCATCCGTTCCATCGACATTCCCCACAGGAACCCCATCATGCGACTTCTTCATACCATGCTGCGAGTCGGAGATTTGCAGCGATCCATCGATTTCTACACACGTATCCTCGGCATGAAAGTGCTGCGTCAAAGCGAAAACACCGAGTACAAATACACGCTGGCGTTCGTCGGTTACGGCGATGAAAGCGAAAACAGCGTGCTTGAACTGACTTACAACTGGGGCGTCGATAAGTACGATCTCGGTTCGGCATATGGCCACATCGCGCTGGAAGTGGACAATGCGGCGGCAGCGTGCGGTCGCATCCGCGAAGCCGGCGGCAAGGTCTCGCGCGAAGCCGGTCCAGTGAAAGGCGGAACGACGGTGATCGCGTTTGTTGAAGATCCGGATGGATACAAGGTCGAATTGATCGAAAAGCATGCCTGAAGCGGTTTGGGGGCAACGGTTGGCCAGCGATGGCTGGTTGTCTCCGAACTCTTTGAATGACGCTCCTTCGGGAGCCTCATTCATTTCCGCTCAATGCTGACCTTGCGCGAAATATCATCAGATATCCTGATTTATCGGCAATCGCCAGTACGATCTATTCGTGATTAATAAAGGTCTGCGGTTCACCATTATCGTGCGACGCACAACACACCAAGTTCAATCCCTCGACATCACGGGCGGCGGCCCAAACGTCGGCAAGACCAACGCCACACGCCCCAACCACGCATGACATCCCCGCGCCATCAATGGCAGAATGCGCCAGAGACTTGACTCAGCAACCGGTCAAAACGCAAACACAAACACAATAATCGATGAGCACCACTGCCCTGCCTGTGCGTCGCGCGCCCGACTCCACCGCCATTCTGCTAATGATCGCGCTATGCGCGGTGTGGGGTTTCCAGCAGGTCGCCATCAAGGGTGCAAACGCATCGTTTCCCCCGATGCTCCAGGCCGGCATCCGTTCAACCATAGCAACCGTTCTCGTCTGGATATGGACGCGATCACGCGGCATCGCGCTGTTTCGCAGCGACAATACCCTCGCGTCCGGCCTGCTCGCCGGCGTGCTGTTTGGCGGCGAGTTCGTGTGCATTTTCCTGGGGCTGACGTTGACCAGCGCCACGCGCATGGTCGTCTTTCTCTACACCGCACCGTGCTTCATGGCGCTTGGCCTGCACTGGTTCGTCGCGGGAGAAAAGCTCAAGCGGGTGCAATGGGTGGGGATAGCGCTGGCGTTCGGCGGTATCGCACTCGCTTTCGCCGATGGCTTCCTGCACGCGGCCACGAGCAGCGCATCGGGCACCGCGTCCGGCAGTGCATCGACATGGCAAGGCACCGCCGGCGACGCCCTCGGCGTACTCGGCGGCGTGTTCTGGGCGGCGACCACCGTCGTCATCCGTGCATCGCCGCTCGCGCGTGCAAGCGCCAGCAAGACGCTGTTCTATCAACTTGGGGTATCGGCAATAGTTTTACTCGCGCTCGCCTTCGCGCTCGGCCAAACACACGTGAGCACCATCACGCTGACAGCCGTCGCCAGCCTTGCCTATCAGGCAATCGTGGTCGCGTTCCTGAGCTATCTCACGTGGTTCTGGCTGCTCACACGCTACATGGCGTCGAGGCTATCGGTGTTCTCGTTTCTCACACCCATCTTTGGTGTCGCGTTCGGTGTCTTGCTGCTGGGGGAATCGCTGACAACGCGTTTCATGGTTGCATCGGCGCTTGTTGTGACGGGCATTGCGCTGGTCAATGCACCCGCAGGACGTCGGCGCACATGAGCACTTGAGCGCGCGGGCTATCGCGTACGTCCCGCTACTTGTGCCGCGCGGCTGGCATCGTTCATGACCTGCCCGGTAAGGACGAGCGCCGCGTCAGCAGCTGCCGATTGCGTCCGGTCAGCAAGACAAACAAGCGCAAACTGCAGCCCCAGTTTGCGCGAGTGAATAATCGGCACACGCACGAGGCGCCGGCCATCAGGATCGCGTTGTAACACTGAAGCCGTGCAAAACATCACGGCATCCGATCGCGCGACCACGTCCTTCAGCACGGCGATATCGTTACATTCCAACTGCACGGGAACGGCTTCGTGCGCGCGAAATTTCAACAACCGGCGCAACGCATCTTCCATGCGTCATGCCGCTGAAGCGGACGCCCCCTTATGAGAGTCTGCTGCGCGGTTGCGCTGCCAATTTGAGACTAACGAAGGAATTAACTCCAGTGCATTCTTCGCATCGAAAGAATGCAGGAACCGCATGGAGGCAACGAGGAAAGAGACGTGGAAGAGATGTCGCGTGATTCGCCGAAGCGAACCCGGAATAGTGAGATAGAAAAGATGAGATCAACGGAAGCAGCTGCGATCGCGGCCTGATAGAACCGCCCTGGCGCGGTCGGTGCGGCACGCCTCGCTGACTGAGACGCGCGCCATCCAAACCCGCCAGCGGCCTTAAAATCGGCTACTGTGCCGCCTTGACCACCTGAGCCAATTTCACGAACTCGGCCACGGGTACTTCTTCCGCACGCCGGGAAAGGTCAAACCCAAGTGCGTCGAAATCCACCCGATCGCGATACACACCCAACGTATTGCGCATCATCTTGCGCCGTTGCGAGAACGCCGCGAGCACCACTTCGCCGAGCACCTTTTCATCCACATCGGGCAATTCGCTTGGCCCAAAGGGAATCATCCGCACGATCGCCGAATTCACCTTCGGCGGCGGGTTGAACGATTCAGGCGGAACATCGATGAGTTTATCGATGGCATACCGATACTGCAGCATCACCGTCAGGCGGCCAAAGTCCTTGTTGCCCGGCTCGGCGATCATCCGGTCGACCACTTCATCCTGCAACATGAAATGCTGATCGATGACCTTCGCCGCGAACGCGGTCAAGTGAAACAGCAGTGGACTGGAAATGTTGTATGGCAGGTTCCCGACAATCCGCAGCGACGGCTTGTCACCTTCCAGCGCGAGCGAACCGAAGTCGAACGCGAGGGCATCGCCGGCATGCAGTGCCAGCAGGTTGCCAAACCGCTTCTCAAGCCGCCCGATCAGGTCGCGATCCAACTCCACCGCATGCAACGGCGACTCCGGCGTGGAAAGCCGTTCGATCAACGGCGCGGTGAGCGCGGCGAGCCCCGGCCCGATTTCGACCATGCGTTCGCCGCGTCTGGGCGCGATGGTGTCCACGATCGAATCGATCACGCCTTGATCGACGAGGAAGTTCTGCCCGAAGCGCTTGCGCGCGAAGTGGCCCTGGTGCTTGATGGACATCGGAGAAGCCGATTAAAACCGCAATGGAAAGAAAGGACGCAAAAGCAATCAGGCGGCGCGCAATCAGGCCGCGCGACGATGGCGCGCCATGGCAACGGCTGTATCGATAGCAACGATCAGGCTGCCCGGATCAGCGCGGCCGGTGCCGGCCAGATCGAGCGCGGTGCCGTGATCGACAGAGGTACGGATGATCGGCAGCCCGAGCGTGACGTTGATGCCTTCGCCGAACGTCGCGAATTTCAGGACCGGCAGCCCCTGGTCGTGGAACATCGCGAGCACGCAATCGGCGTCTTTGAGATAACGCGGCTGGAACAGCGTATCCGCCGGATAGGGACCGGGAGCATCAATCCCCAGCGCGCGCGCTTGCAGCAGCGCGGGCGTGATGACATCGATTTCCTCACGGCCCAGATAACCATTTTCGCCCGCGTGCGGGTTCAGTCCGGTCACCAGGATGCGCGGTTTTTGCAGCCCGAACAGCGCTTTCAGATCACGATCGATAATGCTCAGCGTCTCGACAATGCCATCCACCGTCAACGCCGCCGACACATCTTTCAGCGGCAGATGCGTCGTAGCGAGCGCGACGCGCAGCGGCCGCTCGCCCATGCCCGCGAGCATCATGACGACGCGCGGCGTATGGGTGCGTTCAGCGAGATATTCGGTGTGGCCGGTGAACGGAACGCCGGCGTCGTTGATGGTGCTTTTCTGCAGCGGCGCGGTGACTATTGCGTCGAACCGACCGCTGACTGCGCCGTCTATGGCTGTATCGAGCAGACCGAGCACGTAACGCCCGTTGGCGGCGTTCAGCGTGCCTGCTGTGACGGGCGCACCAAGCGCGTGATGCTCGATCTCGATGTCCGCGCCTTTGGAAAGCCACGACGATGAACCCGCCCGCTCGGCCATCAGCTCACGGTCGCCAAGTACGGTGAACCGCACCGACGGCCAGCGCTCAGCCGCCTCAGCCAGCGCCGCCACCGTCAATTCAGGCCCCACCCCCGCCGGTTCCCCGGTGGTAATGGCGATAGACAATGAGGACACTGGCGGCTGGCTTGCTGCGTTCATCTCGCCAAGCCTTACTGGTTCATCGCTTGCTGAGCTGCAACACCCTTGTACTGCACATAAGCGGTGTCGCGCAGTTCACGCAGCCAGTCAGAGTACGCTTGCTCCGCCTTGCGCTGACCGATCGCCTGACGTGCCGTGTCCAGTTGCTGCTGTACCGAACCTTCCGCATCGCGGCGTCCCAGTACCTGAATCAAGTGATAACCGTACTCGCTGCGCACCGGCTCGCTGACTTGGCCGTCTTGCAGGTTGTTCATCGCGCGCTCGAATTCCGGCACGGTTTCACCCGGGCTGATCCAGCCGAGATCGCCGCCCTGCGACGCCGAACCATCCTGCGAATACGTCCGCGCGAAGTTGGCGAAATCGCCGCCCTTCGCAACGTCGCTGCGGATATCGAGCAGCTTTTGACGCGCGGCCGCCTCGGACACGCCGTCGGCTACGCGCAGCAGGATGTGGCGAACGTGGGTTTGCACGAGTTTCGGTGCATCAGCAGCCTGGCCCTGGCCTACGCGGCGTTCCACCAGCTTGATGATCTCGAAACCGCCGGCGGTGCGAATCAGTTGGGGGTTCACTTCGTTCGGACGGAGACTGGCAACCGCGCTCACAATGTCAGCCGGCAGCGAAGCCTGCGTGCGGAAACCGAGATCGCCGCCCTTGGGTGCATCGGTATCTTGCGAATTGTTCTTGGCGAGCTTGGTGAAGTCCGATCCGCTTTGCGCATCTTTCAGCACGCCTTCGGCCTTCGCCTGGATAGCGGCAATGTCAGCCTGCGTTGCGTTCTCCGGCACCTTGAACATGATGTGCTGGAGATGCAGGTCGTTGGACCCGCGCGCGCCCGGTCCACGCTGGCTGGCCACGTAGTTGGCCACTTCGCCGTCCGACACCGTGATCTTGCTGTCCACCTCTTTCTCACGCAATTTCGATAGCGTCAGCTCGGTGCGGGCATCGCGTTGGAACGTCGTCCAGGGCACCCCTTGCGCTTCAATGCGCGCGCGGTACACGTCGAGCGTCATGTTGTTTTGCTGCGCGAGACGCTCGAGCGTGCGTTGCACGGTGGCGTCGTCAATGGTGATGTTGTCTTCCTTCGCCTTCTGCAACTGAATGCGCTCGACCACCATCTGGTCGAGCACCTGGCGTTGCAGCTGATCCGCCGGGGGAACCGGCGCGTTCTGCTGTTGCAGGCGGCGCACGATCAGACCCGTGCGGTCGGCGAGTTCACGTTCCGTGATGACGTCATTGTTCACAATGGCCACGACCGAATCCGCAATCTGTGCGCCGCCCGCCTTGATGGGCGCCAGCGCCTGAGCGTGCGCCACCGGGCCGGCCAGTAAAGCTGCCGCGAAAACACCTGCCGCGACCATTGCGCACTTCAACTTGTTCATGTTTGACACAGATACTCCATCGATTGCGGCCGGTGACCGGCCCTATTGCTTGTGCACTATTACCTGCGGCGTACCGCCGCCCATTCCGCACTCACGACACACGCTCATTCGTAATTCGTGTAACGCGCGAGCGGTGCGGGCGGAGGCGGTGGCGGCGTGTAACCGTTGACGCCGGCGCGGAACGCCGCGGTCAAGCCATTATCGACGTTCGACAAGCCCTTGAACGTCATTTGAGCAAGAATACGCGTCCCGGCAGTGTTACTTCCGGTGCTAGTGATACCGTTTGCGTAACGCTGCAAGCCCACGCCCAGCGTCCAGCAGTCGGCATCGTACTGGAAGCCCAGCAGCCCGTCGACGAGACGATGGCCTGCCAGATCGTAGTTCACCCGGGCGACGCTATAAATGTGTCGCGATAATGGCCATTGTGCAGAAACCAGAATCTGGTTGATCGGCGAGGTGGACAGCGTGGTCTCGTTCGCCCGCGTGTATCTATACCCAATATTGATGACTTCGCGCGCGGCGGGGCTATACCCGAAACCAATGCTCGAACGCACCAGCTGGTTGTTATCGGCATTATATTGGAACGCGGTTTCCTGTGAAAAACCAGCGCCCAGCTTGAAGGACGCGCCCAGGATCAGGTCGGAGTGTTTCGCCTGGTCGAGCGGCTGGCCTTCCGTGATCGTGACGCGCTGCGGCTGGAAATAATACTGCTGCGCAATCACAAAACGCGCGCGTTCGTCGCCCGTTGCCGGGTTGATGAAACGCGAGGTCAGGCCGACCGTGAGACGGTTGGCATCGGCGATACGGTCGTTACCCGCGTACGTGTTCGGCGTGTAGATTTCAGCGAGGCTGAAGTCAGACTGGCCGGTATCGAAAATAGGCGCGAATTGTTGGTTGCGGTACGGCGTGTACACGTAATACAGCCGCGGTTCCAGCGTCTGGATGTAATCCTGCCCGAAGATGCGCACCGAGCGGTCGAACACGAGGCCGGTGTCGAAGCTGACCGTAGGAATGGATTCCGTCAGGTTCTTCGGCTGGTTCGGTGGCGTGCCATTGGCTGCGCTGCCGATCTCGTTCAAGTCGTACGACGCCAGGTGATACTGCACCTTCGGGGTGACGAAATAACCCGGTCCAGTGACGCTGTAGCTCAGGTACGGATTAAATACAACGCGCTGGCCTTCCGTGGAATCCGCGATGGTCGTCGTGAAACGCGTGTAATCCGCTTCCGCGCCGTAGTCGATGCCGCCAACGTTGTACTTGTTGTACAGCACGTTCAACTGCGGTTCGCGGGCATACGGCGAGGTTGCCGGCGGCAACACTTGCCAGCGCTGCTCGTGCGCGAGAATGGACCACGGCCCGTTGTTGTACGTGACACCCACTTCCTGCTGATACAGGACCTGGGTGCCGTTGATGATCTGGTTCGACGCGTTACCCAGGTCTTCCGGATACTGATTGTCCGAGACCTTGTTGTAGTTGATATACGCGCCGAAACCGCCACCAAAGTTCTGCTGGTGCTGGATGTAGATCGCATAGCGGTTCGTATGCGTCTGCAAGTCCTGCGGCAGGAATTCGCCGGTGATCGTGCCCGAATAAGTCGGCGACAAATACCGGAACGTGGACTGGATCTGAATGCCGCGCCGGGTCATGATGCGCGGCGTGACCACCAGGTCGCGATTCGGCGCGATATTGAAGTAATACGGCAGCGATACTTCAAAACCGGTCGTCGAATTCACCGACACCGTGGGCGGCAAGAGACCGCTGCGCCGTTCGCCGGTCAGCGGGAACGACAGCCACGGACTCGCGAATACCGGGAAGCCCTGGAAGAACAGCACGCCGTTGTGCGCGACGCCTTCGTTCGCGCCGGTATCGAAGTCAAACGACGTGCCCTTGATGTACCACGCCGGGTCGGTCTCGCACGAACACGCCGTGTAGGTACCGTGGTCGACCTTCGTTTGCTCGTCGTTGATCAGGTCCGCGCGCTGCGCGCTGCCCGAGCCGTTCGAGAGATTGAAGCGGTACTTCGGGTTCGTCATGTAACCCTCGTTCGCCTCCACCTTCAAGTGCGCTTCCGGGCCGATGAACGAATTGCCGTTGTTGAATATCCTGACATGGCCGTAAGCATCGGCCATGTCGGTGTCCTGGTCGTAATGCAGCGCGTCCGACTTGATCACCGAAACATTACGACGCAATTCCGCCGAACCCTTCGCGGCCATGTCCTGGTCGGCTGTGCCCGTGGTGTGGTCGCCGAGGACAAACGTAGCCGGCTGGCTGCCCTGCTGCAACGGGCGCTCCTGGAGCTGCGGCGCGAGCCGCAGGCTCCAGGCGTCGCCGAGTGGCTGGGTGTCGGCTGCCGCACCCGCTAGCTGCGCGTGCGCGAGCGCCGGCATGAGGCCTGGCACGGCGATCAACGCCGCGAACAGCCGCCGCCTGCGTGGCCGCGCTTCGCGCAATGGAACTGGTTTGGAAAACTGTCGTGGCGGCATGTTTGAGTGCTGTTCAATCGCGTCACGCTCGGCGCTCGACGAGAGCACCCGGGCACAGCCACCGGGACTCGCGCCACCGGAGTTGTCGGTTCGCTGCGAACGAAAGTGAATCGATCGATGGATGAAACGGGCGGTGATCTCGACCAGCGGCAGCCTTCATGGCCTGCCAAAGGCTTCGCGCCGGGCGCAAACGGAATGCTTAAAAAAGTCGTGGGGTATTATATGGCAAGACGTTTCACCCCTCGAATTTATGACGCCGCCAAACACCGATTTTCGCCTTACCCAGCTTCACGACTGGCTGCAACCCTTAGCCGAGCGGTATCGGCTGGATCTTTCAACGCTTGCTCCCGCTTCCACCGACGCCAGTTTCCGGCGCTATTTCCGCTTGTCCGCCGACAGCGATTTCGGCAAGACGCTGATTGCCGTCGATGCCCCGCCGCCCGAGAAGTGCCGCGAGTTCGTGCAGGTGGCCGGGTTGTTGCGTGATGCGGGTGTGCATGTGCCGCTGATCCTGGAGACGGATTTCGATGCCGGCTTCATGCTGGTCACGGATCTGGGCACGGCCACCTACCTCTCCGTCCTCGATGAAAAGAACGCCCGGCCGCTGATGCGCGCGGCGATTGACGCATTGATCAAGTTCCAGATGACGTCGCGTGAAGGCCTGCTGCCTGCCTTCGATGGAGCGTTCCTGCGGCGCGAAATGGAACTGATGCCGGAGTGGTTCGTGGCGAAGCATCTGGGCCATACACTGGAGGCGGCCGAACGCAAGGTCCTCGACGACACGTTCAACGTTCTGGTCGAAAGCGCATTGGCCCAGCCGCAGGTTTTCATGCTGCGTGACTTCATGCCGCGAAACCTGATGGTCAGCGAGCCGAATCCCGGCGTGCTCGATTTTCAGGACGCGGTGTACGGGCCGTTGAGTTATGACATCGCGTCGTTGCTGCGCGATGCGTTCATCAGCTGGGAAGAAGAGTTCGAACTGGACTGCTTCGTGTACTACTGGGAAGACGCGCGCAAAGCCGGATTGCCCGTGGATGGGGATTTCGGCGAGTTTTATCGGCAGATTGAATGGATGGGCTTGCAGCGACATATCAAGGTGTTGGGGCTTTTTGCGCGGATTTATCATCGCGATGGCAAGCCGCAGTATCTGGCCGATTTGCCGCGATTTATTGGCTATGCGCGGAAAGTTTCGGAGCGGTACAGGCCGTTGCGTCCGTTTGCGCGGTTGCTCGATACGCTCGAAGGACGCGCCGTTGACGTGGGTTATACGTTTTGAGCGCCACGTTGAACTCCACGTTGACTACCGCGATGATTTTCGCCGCCGGGCGTGGCGAGCGCATGCGTCCGCTGACGGACTCGTGTCCCAAGCCGCTGCTTCTGGCGGGCGGCAAGCCGCTGATCGTCTGGCAGATTGAACGGCTTGCCGCGGCGGGTTTCAAGACGATTGTGATCAATCACGCGTGGCTTGGACGGATGTTCCATTCCAAACTCGGCGATGGTTCCAGGTGGGGCGTTCAACTGCGATATTCGGCCGAGATGCATGCGTTGGAAACGGCAGGCGGCGTTGGGCATGCTTTACCGCTGCTGGAAGAGAACGGCGAACCCACCGTATTCGCAGCAGTCAGCGGCGACGTGTTTTGCGAGTTCGACTACGCGAGCTTGCGCGAGCGCGCCGCGGAGATGGCGCTGGAAGCAACGCCGGCAATGCATCTGGTGATGGTGCCGAACCCGCCGTTTCATCGTCTCGGCGACTTTGCATTGCGCCAGGACGGCATCCTCTCGCTCGATAACGAGCCGCGCTTCACGTTCGGCAATATCGGTTTGTACGATACGCGCATGTTCCGCGATCTCGCTCCCAACACTCGGCGCGCATTGACGCCGTATTACCAGGAGACGGTCGCAGCAGGACGCGCCACCGGCGAGTTGTTTGAAGGGCGATGGGAGAACGTTGGAACGGCGGCGCAGTTGGAGGCGTTGGATAGGGTGTTGCGGGGCAGGTAGACGTGAACACTACTCCATCGTCCAAGGATCGATGATTGGGATGCCTGTCGCCTCGAAGTCCTTGCCGTTTCGAGTAGCGAGCACTGCATCACGGGCGTGGCAGATAGCGGCAATTTGCGCGTCGGCTGAACTGATTGGCCGGCCATGTGCCTCGCGTTCAGCTACGAGCATGGCGTAGCAACGCGCGGAGTCACCATCGAAGGGCAATACCCTGCCGGCCAGTTCTCCGTCGAGCATCGACTCGATCGCGCCGCGCAATGCGGTTTTGCGTCTGCCGTGCGCGAGCCGGGCGACACCATATAACAACTTCGCAACAGTGATGGCTGTAGTGTGCAGGTCCTGCGAATTCTGCGAATCGAGCCACGCTATTACGTTCTCGTCAGGCTCGGCTCGCATGAGTTCGGACAAGACGTTTGTGTCCAGAATGATCATTCCGGAAACTCGGCGGCCCGAGGCTGTTCCGTGCGATCCGGTAGCGACAGGCCCTCGTCGGCGAAGCTCGCGAAGCGTTGATGAACACGGCTGCCAAAACCGTTCACGTTTGCGGTACCCGCCAATGCGTTCTGTAAGATCACTCGCACCTCTTCTTCCATGGACCGGCCATGCCGGGCCGCTTCTAGACGAAGCAGCGCCTTCACTTGATCGTCCAGATTGCGAATTGTCAGCGTTGCCACTAGCCCCCCGATTTGCTGTCATTGACTGCAATGCTAGCACGAATTGTCAGCGTTGCCCAACTTACTGAAGTGCGCGCCAGGATGGGATTTTTCTTCAACTCGCTTTCCGAGCCATGCCCAATGCTCGAATTATTGTGCGATCGAACGATGCAATGCCGCTGAATTCGACTTTGCAATCTCGATCAGCTCGTCCGATAGTTTGAGTGTCACGGCCAAGTTGTATCCCTCACGCAAATAACGCGACCATTGTGGTTCACAATCAATCGTTCGCGGCTCACGAAGATCAATTGCGACGGCTTTTCACGCGATGCCTTTCTCAAACAATCCCAGCTAGACCGCCCCCGTTCGGCCCCTCCCCGGCCAAATGGTAAAATCCGCTACTCCTTTTGTCTCACTGCGCGGCTCCCCACCATGTCCGATACCCGTCCCGATACCCTTTTCGCCCTGACCGCGCTCTCGCCGCTCGATGGCCGCTACGCCGCCAAAACCGAGGCGCTGCGCGAGTGGCTATCGGAATATGCGTTCATGAAGCATCGCGTGAAGGTGGAAATTCACTGGCTGATCGCGCTGGCGCAAGCGGGATTCGATGAAATCCCGCGCTTCTCCAACGCCGCCGAAGACTTCCTCCTGCAACTCGCCGCACGCTTCACCGCGCACGATGCCGCCAGGATCAAGGACATCGAAAAGGTCACGAATCACGACGTGAAAGCGGTCGAGTACTGGCTGAAGGAATCCGTGAAAGGGCAGCCGGAACTCGAAAAAGCCAGCGAGTTCATCCACTTTGCGTGTACGTCGGAAGATATCAACAACACGTCGCACGGCATGATGCTGGCCGGCGCTCGCGAACATGTGTTGCTGCCTGCCCTGCGCTCGGTGCACGAACGTTTGGTCAAGCTGGCGCAGGCCAACGCTGCGCAGCCCATGCTCTCCCGCACGCACGGTCAGCCGGCAAGTCCGACTACGCTCGGCAAGGAAATGGCGAACGTGGCAGCGCGGTTGCAAGGTGCGATCGAGCGGATTGCCGAAGTGCCGATCCTTGGAAAGATGAACGGCGCCGTGGGCAACTTCAATGCGCATTTGTCGGCTTATCCGGAATTCGATTGGGAAACGTTCTCGAAAGCCGTGGTGGAAGACCGCCTGCAACTCACGTTCAATCCATACACCATCCAGATTGAACCGCACGACTACATGGCCGAACTCTTCGATGCCATCTCGCGCGCCAACACCATCCTTCTGGATCTCGACCGCGATGTGTGGGGTTACATCTCGGTAGGCTATTTCAAGCAGCGGACGAAAGCGGGTGAGATTGGGTCATCGACCATGCCGCATAAGGTCAATCCTATCGACTTCGAAAATTCGGAAGGCAATCTGGGAATGGCCAACGCGCTGCTGCGCCATCTCGCGGATAAATTGCCCATTTCCCGCTGGCAGCGCGACCTCACGGATTCAACCGTGTTGCGTAACATTGGCGTTGCGTTCGGCTATTCACTGCTTTCATACGACTCGCTGATTCGCGGGCTGGACAAGCTTGAAGTGAACGCCGCGCGCTTGAATGAAGATCTGGATAACTGCTGGGAAGTTCTGGCTGAGCCTATCCAGACGGTGATGCGCCGTTATGGCATTGAGAACCCGTATGAACAACTGAAGGAACTCACGCGCGGTAAAGGCATTACGCGGGAAGGGTTGCAGACGTTTATCAATGGTCTCGCCATTCCCGACGATGCCAAGAAGCTCCTGCTCGACATGACGCCGCATTCCTATGTGGGTAAAGCCGTGGAACTGGCGCAGCGAATCAAATAACGCACTGTTTTCAACCCGTGCAAAAGCCGCTCCAGTTTTTCGGAGCGGCTTTTTTTGCTTCAGATCCCGACAGAAATTTCGTGCGGCCTGATCGGTTCGAGGCACGCCAGTCGTAATCCGTCTTTGACGGCACGAGGTGGTCGCCCGAAAAACCGATCATGTCAAAACCCTTGCCGCCTTCGATGGGCGGCAACACATGTTTTACATACAATTGCGCATCGCCATCCATTGCCGGGCTCAACGTTGAGACAAGATCAGCGTGAGGTAAGGGCCCAGTTTCAGTCCCCGCGTTATTCGACGCCTGCGAGGCACCCTGTATTTTCGAAGTCGAGCCGCGATCCGCCCTGCCTTCCAGCTCCGTGATCTCCGCCGGGGAGCGAGTGTTAATGCCAGTAGCCATTTGACGTCCCTTTCAGTAAGAAGTCAGCGCTTTGCTTAGTGATGCAGCGCGATGTGAACGCCCTGCTGAACCAGCAACTCCGTGTTCGCGCTCGAGTGCTCGACCACGTTATACGTGCCCCCTCCCACGTGCGCCGCTCCATGCTGCTGCCACGCACGTTCGGATAAGCCAGTTACGTGCGAATTGGTTAGGTCGACGGAGTCACCCGCCTTGCCGTTGACGATCACCTGGCGTTTGCCATCGTCGACGAAAAGGTTGTGGCCGCCTAGAGAAAGGACGTCGGCGAGAGACAGAGTGAGCGCGTTATGGTGGCCGCCGAGATCAAATCCACCTATGTTGGGCGCATATGCGACTGGCAACGCAAACGCGAAACCGTTGAGATCGAGCGCGAGGTGATGGCCCAGAAACGCAACGGTGTCAAAACTCTTTCCCCCTGCTACACCCGTCAATGCCTGCCTCACGTACGCTTGCGAGTCGATTGCTGCCTCGGCATTCGCCGGCGGTGGAGGATCTGGCGGCACACTGCGATCGTTCTTTGCAGCGCTGGCTTCTACTTCTGCTGAAGCCTCCGTTGATCGCACGGTGAAATAATTTGGAGGGAAATACGCCTGCCCTGGCTCTCTGGCCGCGTCGAATACGCGAATTGCGTCTGTAGGTGCAACACTTTCTTCGAAGGTCGCCTGAACGCGTTCGGACGCTTCCACCGTGACGGCGAAATAGGTCGCGACGCGGCCTGTCCCGTAGTCCGTTGCCTGGACTGCGGAGAGGTCGTGAATACCATCGAACAGAGGGGTCGATAGTTGCAGCGACCATGCGCCTTGTCCATTCGCCACCGCTACGCCGAGCAACGTGGCGCTGTCATACACGTCGACGGTGGCGAATGGATCGGCCCTACCCACAATCAATGGTGTTTCATTGTGGGTCATGCCGCCAGCCATTGTGCCGTGTATGGCGTCAACTACTGTGGCCGCCGGACAGAACAATTGTCGCCGCGCAGTGCCGCTTACTTCCGTTATAACCGCTTGGACCCGCGTATCTGTATCAGACGCCACTATTTGCATCCTCTTTTGATAAGGAATCGACGCGTTTTTTCACCCGACATTTCACGCCCCGGCTTTTTCTTGTAGCGTTTGGATGAGTGAAGGGACATTCCAATGTTGATTAGGTAGAGAAGTACTAACGCTCTTCTAATATGTCCTATGGCATGACTAAAGTAGTGTGATTTGCAGTGGGATATTTGATAGATCAGGATGTCGAATCAATGATTGAGAATATCGCAAAAAATATAGGTTAAATTCACCTATGCCGCGAAAGGCTATTCGGTTTTATGACGCGAGTCGATCACATTGGTGCAACGCTTTATTGCATTTTTTGCTTGAGGCCGAGAGGACAAACTTTATAGACCAAGTAAAGAAATTATCTCGGCGTTTGCTTCTGTTGGCGCAGCGTCGTAGCGAGTCCTCGGACGGTGTAATCAGTTTGCGCTCCAATACGCGATTGCCATGAGAATGCGACTCGGCAAAAGGCAACAAAAGCCGTTCACGGATCACTCCGGTAACGGCTTGGCTTTCTGCTTGCGTTCTTGATCAACCGCTCTCCTCAACCAGCGAGAGCGGATTCACACCTTAATGCACGATGATCTGCACGCCTTGCTGAACCAGCAACTCGGTATGCGCACCCGAGTGCTCGGTACGCCCGACGGGCTCGTCTCGAGCACATAGATGTCATGCGTGCCGCTACCCAGATCCTTTTCGGGCTGAACCGTCCACTTGCCGTCCCCGCAAATAATGACCGAGCCGATCGGCGTTGCGCCGTCGTACATCGTGATCTTGTCCCCCGGCGTAACCGTCCCGCTCATGTCGGATGCGGGTCACTTGTCGGACCGACAATCGGCACGCCGTGATCGTCGGTTATGCCGTTGATGACCGGCTTGACCGGCGCTGCTCCTGACGCAACGGTGACGGCCATTGGATCCCCCGCCGCACCGGAGTGACCCGTGGTATCCGTAGTCAACGATCCTTCACTTCCTTCAACACTTTGTCCACAAGCTGCTCAGGCGACAACGCAATGTCCGCTTCAATCGCTTCGTCAGGTCCCGGCGGTTCAAGCGTATCGAGCTGGCTTTGCAACAACGCCGGGTCAAAGAAATGGCCCTTGCGCGTCTTGATCCGTTCGCGCAGCAATTCCGGCGATCCCTTCAAATAAACGAAGGTCACGTCCTTGTCGCCCTGGCGGAGAATGTCGCGGTATACGCGTTTCAACGCCGAGCACGCATACACATGCACGGTGCCGGTCGCCTGCTTTTCCACTATCGATGCCCGAATCGCATTCAGCCAGGGCCAGCGATCCTCATCCGTCAAGGGAATGCCCTTGTGCATCTTGTCCTTGTTAGCCTGGCTGTGAAAGCTGTCGGCATCGGCGAAATCGCAGTTCAGCCGCCGCGCCAGCATTTCGCCAATTGTCGTCTTGCCACAGCCGGATACACCCATCACGATCAATATCATCAGAATCTCCTTACACGACCGACGCTAGCACGAAGGTCAAACCCAAACCCATTACCGAAATGATCGTCTCGCACAGTGACCAGGTCTTGAACGTCTGACCCACCGTCATGCCGAAATATTCCTTGATCAGCCAGAAACCGCCATCGTTCACGTGCGAGAAAATCAGCGAGCCGCAACCGGTTGCCAGCACCAGTAATTCAGGGCTCACGCTCGCCCCTGCCGCCGATGCGATCGGCGCGACGATCCCGCACGCAGTGGTCATGGCGACAGTCGCGGAACCGGTTGCCAGACGAATCAGCGCCGCGACGAACCAGCCAAGCAACAGCGGCGATAAATGCGCGGCCGTTGCGACGGTTACCAGCTGCTGCGAAATCCCGCTCTCGCGCAGCACATTACCGAAGCCGCCACCGGCGCCCACAATCAATGTGATCCCTGCAATGGGCGCCAGCGACTCGCCGCAGAATTTCTGGATCTGCTCGCGATCAAACCCGCGCGACTTCCCGAAGCTCCAGAAGCTGAACAGCACCGCGATCAGCAACGCCACGTCCGAATTGCCGATGAAATGCAGCACATCATTCGGCAAGGTTTTCGGCGTGGAGATCAGGTCCGCCCAGCTGCCAATCAGCATCAAGATCACGGGCAGCAAAATGGTGAACAACGTGATGCCGAAACCCGGCAGTTCGCGCGGCGGATCACCTTCCTTGCGTGAATCGATGAACTGCGCCGCGAGCGGATTGTGCTCTGGCAGCTTGATGTATTTGTGGATCAGCAACGCGAACAGCGGACCCGCGACAATCGCCGTCGGCACGCCGACGATCAGCCCGTAGATGATCGTGCGGCCAATATCCGCGTGATACGCCTGCACGGCGAGCATGGCGGCCGGGTGCGGCGGGATCAGCCCGTGGACAACGGAAAGACCGGCGACCATCGGCAAGCCGATCAGCAGCAGCGACTTGCCCGTGCGCTTCGCCACGTTGAAAGCAATCGGAATCAGCAGCACAAAGCCGACTTCAAAGAACACCGGCAAGCCGACTATGATCGCCACGACCATCATTGCCCAGTGAATATGTTTTTCGCCGAACCACGCAATCAGCGTATTAGCGACTCTTTCGGCTCCGCCCGATTCGGCCATCATCTTGCCGAGCATCGTGCCAAGACCGACCACGATCGCTATGTGCCCAAGCGTATTGCCATTGCCCGTTTCGAAGGCCTTCACGATCTTGTCCATTGGCATGCCGGCGGCGAGGCCAAGCAGCAATGAAACGATGATCAGGACGAGAAACGGATAAACCTTGTAGCGCGTGATCAGCAGGATCAGCAGCCCAATTGCAATCACCCCGTACACCAGCAGCATGCTGCCGTGGACTGGCTCCATGTAGCGCCTCCCATGTTCGTTGATGTTTCTTTCCTGCGCTGCGGTTTTCATCGACTTTCAGAACGGACGATGGATCAACGCGTGCAGTCGGCTAATGACTGTTGCGGATTTTACTTGCAGGTTGAGAAACTCGCGCGGTAAGGGTGTCCAAATGTGAAAAAACCACCGCGGTCGAGTGCGGAGGTTTTTGGGTTACTACTTATTGCGAAGGGTGAGGCGTGGACTGGCCCTCCTTGCGCACGTCAGTGCTGTGGTGGCGCCAGCGTGCTCGCTGCACGAGCGAGACGTGTGACCTCTTCCCAGTTGCGCGCGGTGAGCGCAGCCTTGGGCGTCAGCCACGAACCACCCACGCACACCACGTTCGGCAGCGCCAGGAAGCTCGGCGCCGTTTCAGCGGTGATGCCGCCCGTCGGGCAGAACTTCAAACCGGGGAACGGACCGTTGAGCGCTTGCAACATCGCGATGCCGCCCGCCTGTTGTGCCGGGAACAGCTTCACGATTTCGTAGCCGAGCTCTATTGCCACGATGATGTCCGTCGGCGTCATCACGCCCGGCAGAAGCGGCAGTCCGCAATCGAGCGCAGCCTGGTGGATGTCTTTCGTCAGTCCCGGCGATACCCCGAACTGCGCGCCCGCTTTCTTGGCTTGCCCGCAATGCTCAGGCTTGGTGATCGTGCCAACACCGACCACGATGTCATCGGCCAAATGGCTCGCCCGTTCTATTGCTTCAAGTCCTGCTGCCGTGCGCAACGTGATCTCGAGAACCTTCACACCACCCGCGTGCAGCGCGCGCGAAACGCTTTCGCCCTGTTCGGCCGATTCGAAAGCAAGCACCGGAATAACCGGCCCGAGGCGCACGATTTCGCTTACTGATTTCATTTGTTGCTCCTTATGTTGGATCTCTTCGGCTGCATGGCACTTCTTAGGCAAAGTTGCCTTTACTTCGCCTCTCCGACCATCGGGCCGAACACTGACGCGCCCAGCTCCGCCGGCATCGCTGCGTTGCGGAACACGCCGAACAGCTCGCGTCCAAAGCCTACTTCGTTTTCCGCCTGATGCTTCGGCTGCTCGACTTCACGCGCAGCCCATTCGCCAGCATCAATCTCAATATCAAGCACGCCCTTGTTTGCATCGATAACAATCATGTCGCCCGTGCGGACCTTACCAATCGGACCGTGCAGCAACGCTTCCGGCGAGATATGGATCACGGCGGGAACCTTGCCCGATGCCCCCGACATGCGCCCGTCCGTCACCAACGCCACATGGAAGCCCTGATCCTGCAACACGCCGAGAAGCGGCGTCAACCGGTGCAACTCCGGCATGCCGTTCGCGCGCGCTCCCTGGAACCGCACAATAGCCACGAAATCACGCTTGAGCTCGCCGTTATCGAAGGCTTCTTGCACTTGTTCCTGCGAATCAAAAACAATCGCCGGCGCCTTCACGTGCCGATGCGCGTCCGCCACCGCCGAAATCTTGATGACGCCGCGACCGAGCTTGCCTTGCATCAGACGCAGACCGCCATCGGGTGCGAACGGTTCCTTGTGGCTGCGTAAAACTTTTGTGTCGTGGCTGGATTCGGCGCCGTCGACCCATTGCAGCTTGCCATCGATTAATTTCGGTTCGCGCGTGTAGTGCTTGAGGCCTTCGCCCGCGACCGTTTTAACGTCTTCGTGCAGCAACCCGGCACTGAGCAAATCGCGCACCAGATACGCCACGCCGCCGGCAGCGTGGAAATGGTTCACATCGGCCTTGCCGTTCGGATAGATCCGCGCCGTCAGCGGCACGGCTTGCGAGAGCTCATCGAAGTCATTCCAGTCGATCACGATGCCCGCCGCGCGCGCGATCGCCACAAGATGCAGAGTGTGGTTGGTCGAACCGCCTGTTGCCAGCAACGCAACGATGCCGTTCACGATGGCTTTTTCATCGACCACATGGCCAACCGGCGTGTAATGGCCACGCTCGACCGTCAATTCGAGAACGCGCTTGGCGGCTTCTGCGGTCAGCGCGTCCCGTAATGGCGTATGCGGATGGATGAACGCCGAACCCGGCAGATGCAAGCCCATCACTTCCATCAGCATCTGGTTGCTGTTCGCCGTGCCGTAGAAAGTACACGTGCCGTGGCCGTGATACGCAGCGGCTTCCGCTTCGAGCAGCGCGTCCCGGTCGCACCCGCCCGTTGCGAACTGCTGGCGGACCTTGGCCTTGTCGTCGTTCGTGAGGCCGCTGGTCATGGGCCCGGCGGGCACGAAAACAGTTGGCAGATGACCGAATTGCAGCGCGCCAATCAAGAGGCCCGGTACGATCTTGTCGCAGATGCCGAGGCACAGGGCGGCATCGAACATATTGTGGGTCAGCGCGACCGCCGTGCTCATGGCAATCACTTCGCGCGAAAACAGCGACAGTTCCATGCCCGCGTTGCCTTGCGTCACGCCATCGCACATGGCAGGAACGCCGCCGGCGAATTGCGCCACACCGCCCGCTTCGCGCGCTGCCTGCTTGATGATGTCGGGATAATTCTTGAAAGGCGCGTGAGCCGAGAGCATCTCGTTATAAGACGAAACAATGCCGATGTTCGGCTCTTTGACCGCCTTGATCGAGATTTTTTCCTGGCCCTCAAGGCCGGCGAAGCCGTGCGCGAGGTTGGCGCACGACAATGCGCCGCGGGCGGGGAAATGACCTTGGGCGCCATCGATACGCGCCAGATACGCCGCGCGCGTCGGCTTACTGCGCTCGATCACGCGTTGCGTCACGGTGTTGAGATGCGAATGCGGGGAAACCATCGAAACTCCTTCGCCGATGGGCGGCGAGCGGGCGATTGACGCCAGGTTGAACGATCGCGGGAAACCGGGTTGATTTTGTTTTTGAGACGTCCCGTGCCATGAACAGAATTTTAGTAGAAAAACTACATAATCACCATCTGGAAAACCCTTAGTTTTCGCCTGAATTGGCTGAGCTGTTACGGGTAGGCTTACTTTGAATGCTTATTATCGATACCGAATGAACTTTGTTGCGTGTTTTGTTCTGTAGTTTTTGTACATTCTTACGAATCAGCTATAGTCCACGCAATTCCAGCATAGGCGAGATTCCCGATGTTGCTGTCCCAGGTCGAAGCAATGCGCGAGCAATTGCGCCCCTCCGAGCGCAAGCTTGCCGATTACGTCCTTGAAGCGCCGCGCGAGGTGCTTGATCTGGCCATGACCGACTTCGCCGCGCGCGCGGGGGTAAGTCAGCCGACTATCGCGCGTTTTTGTCAGGCGCTGGGGTTTTCAGGGTTCCGCGAATTCAAGATCCGGCTGGCCCAAAGCATTGCCTCCGACGTCCCTGCGCCCGCAGTTTTCCGCGACGTTCGCGCCGATGAACCTGCGGCCGGCGTTGCAGCGAAGGTGCTGGATCGGACTATCGGCGCGTTGCTACAGGTGCGCAACAGTTTGTCATCGGATAGCGTGGCGGCCGCGATCACATTGCTGGCGGAGGCGCGGCGCATCGAGTTCTATGGCGCGGGAGGGTCGGGAATTGCAGCGCTCGATATCCAGCACAAGTTCTTCCGTCTTGGTGTGCCGAGCGTGGCGTATTCCGATCCGCATACGTACACCACATCGGCAACGTTGTTGGCTGCCGGGGACGTGGTGGTGGTGATTTCGAACACGGGCCGGACACGCGACATTCTCGAGGCGGTGAAATCGGCGCTGCATGGCGGTGCAAAGGTGATCGCGATTACACATGGCAATTCGCCGCTCGCACGCATGGCGAGCGTAGGCCTGTTCGCGAACGTAGACGAAGACACGGATATCTTTTCGCCGATGACATCGCGCGTTTCGCACCTCGCGATCGGCGACATTCTGGCAGTGGGTGTGGCGCTGGCGCGTGGACCCGAGTTTGCAGAGAGATTGGCTGAAGCGAAGGGTGTGCTTGATCGACGACGAGTAGAAAAATAATCAGGGTTGGCATTCGGGCTGCCGTCCAACGCTGATCCAGGAACTGACCTCGTGGTTGAGGCGATCAGGCCTGCAGCAGGCGAAAAAAAGCGGGTTCTTCCGAAGAAGAACCCGCTTTTAGTTTAATTACAGCTTAAAAACTGACAAGACCAACCTTCCGAAAAACCCGGCTTTGACGAACCGGGCTCCCCTCAGGTCAGACTTCGATTACCACCGGTACGAAGCACCAGCACCGACCGTTGTACCCGCTGCCGACCAACCGGCACCCACGCGGACCTTGATGTTTTGCGTGATACAAGCCGCACCGCAAATGGCCGTTGCTGCATAGCCTTGGAACGTACCACCCCCAATACCGATCGACAGCGTCTTGTTCGCGTCGACGTCCCGGATCATGGCCAGCGCAGTGGCTGCCGCAATACCGCTGTAAGCCTTACGAGCAATACCGCCCATCGCCGAGTTCATCTGGTTCAGGTTGACAGCGTCCGTACCCTGCGCACCGGCTGCAACGTTCGTGATCTGGCGTTGCTGGTCACCGGAACCGACCGAACGCTGTTGTCACGATCAGCAACCAAGTTCGCACCCAGCGCCACTGCGTTGTTGGCCGGAGCCGAAGCACCGTTGCCAATAGCGACCGAGTCCGTACCCGATGCGCCCGCGCCGCGACCAATCACCACTACGCCCGAACCCGTGCCGGTTGCTCCGCCGCCGCCAATCACAATTGCGTGATCGCCAGAAGCCGAAGCGCCGTCACCCAGGGCGATTGCGTCGTTGCCAGTTGCCGAAGCAGCTGCTGGCGACGTACCGTTGGTGCCGTTCGTACCGTTCGTACCATTGATGCCGATGCTGCTGGAACCCATGGTAGAGAAGTTCTTCACCGACGTTTCGAGTGCCGAGACATTGGCGTTCGTGGTGTTCAACTGGTCGCCGGTTACTGCGTCCGTGCTGCCTGCTTCCACTGCGCCAGCCGTCAGGTTCGTCAGCAACGTGGTACAAGTGCCGTTCGAGCCGGTCAGCGTGAGCTTGTCATGCGTCGACGAGTCATACGCCACTTCGTTCGGATTTGCTACACCGTTCGTCGTGATGTTGTTCACTTGCGTCTGCAGGGTCGTCAGGTTCGTCGTGTTGGTGGTTAAGCGGCCGTCAACATGGGTAATTGCATCACCCATGTTGTGAACCGTGTTACCGCCAACGCTAAACGAAGGCTGCGTGATCGAACCGTCGGCGTTCAGAGCTGCACCGCCGCCGATCGCCGTTGCGAGAGCGGAAGCAGTCTTGAACAGTTGCGAACCATTGATTGCGTCGTAGCTCGACTCACTCACGTTTCCAGCGTCTACGCCCGTAACCACGCGCTTCGTGCCATTCAGACCCGACACGTCGACTGTGTTACCCGTTGCCGTTGCACCCACCGTGATCGCGCCGGTCGTTGCATTCTGAAGCACCAGACCCTGACCCGAGGTCGCGTTCATATCCGCAATCTGGATCTGGGCCGTAGTCAAGCCGGTATCCAGTGCAGTCACGCGGAACCAACGTTGTTCTGGCTACCCTTCTGGACTGTGTACGTCGGTGCGGTGAAGACACCGGCTGCACTGACGCCTGCTCCGCCACCCAATGCTGCTGCCATCGGCTGCAACTGACTAACGTTGACTGCCTAAGTAAGCGTCGTACCTGCTGCAACACCCGTCAATTCACGAGCGGTGCCACCAGTAGCAGCGAAGTTCACATGGCTGCCTCCAACCTTGTTCGCCACCAGGATGTCGTGGCTCGTTGCATCTTGCGTGACCAAGCCCGTACCGGCATTGCTCAAATTGGCAACAGCGACGTTAGCGTCAGTCAAGCCCGTATCCAACGATGTCATGCTTCACCAACCGTGTGCTTGTCAGCCTTCTGGATGGTGTACGTCGGGCCAGTCACAGCACCGGTCGTTGCATCAACCTATGCACCGCCGCCGAGCGCGTCGACTGCCGGCTTCAGTTGAGCAAGGTTCACCGCTGAGGTAGCCGTCGTACCTGCTGCCACGTTGATCAGTTCACGAGCCGCATTCGCGCCATTTGCGAAGTTGACATGGTTACCGGTTGACGTCTTCGCAACCATGATGTCGTTGCTGGTGACGTCTTGAGTAACGAGATTCAGACCGCCGTCTCCGCCGCCGCCGTCTTTGATAGACTGCTTCATCTGGCTAACGTTGACCGCGTCCGTGTCAGCAATACCCTGAGCCACGTTCACGATCTTGCGCTCTTTACCCTTGGAACCAACAGAGATCACATTGTTCTGCGAACCATCGCTGCCTGAACCCAGCACAACGCTGTTCGTGCCCGTTACCTCGGCAATGTTGTTACCCAGTACGAAGGTGTTCGCGCCGGTTGCTGTCGTTCCATTACCCAGCAAGAACGAGCCGTCAGCCGTGCTCGTAACTGCTGCTTCCTTACCGATCGCAACGTTTCCCACACCGCCTGAGTATGCGCTCGATCCGATCGCAACCGCATCTTGACTATCGCCAACAGAGGAATAGCCGATCGACAGAGCATTCAAGCCGGTCACGCTGGCATTCACGCCAATCGCGGTGGCGCCAATGCCGTTCGAAATTGCACCGTTACCGATTGCAACAGCGTCCTGCGCGGTCGCAAGCGCGTTCTACCCAATTGCGACAGCCCTCACGTCGGTAGCATGTGTATTGAGGCCAATCGCCATTGCATCAGTACCTTCGGCAATGGTCGTCCCTGCTTTGTCCGTGTTACCGGTTGCAAGAACGTCGGTCCAGTTTGATATTGGTGCGGCTGCCACTGTTGGGTGCGGGTGCGCCGGCGCGGATATCATTCCGGCCGATAGGCTTCAAGAGCATGGCAAAACCGGTGTAGTTCGCCTTCAGCTGGCTCACGCCGATAGCCACCACTTTCGAGCCTGCTTCCGGCAACACGACGAGATAAGCCGCTTCCATCTCGATTTGGGCAGGTTGGTCGCCTTCCTTGATCTCCGCAGCCGGCTTGATGAGCTTGACGTCGTTCGGCGAACGGCCGATCAGGATGCAACCGCCGTGATCCTTTCGAAACAGCACGACGGGCAGCAACATGGGCGAGACTTCATTCGGCTGGCGTTCGATAACGCCGACTGAGAAGCCGGACTGCTCCATAGCAAGTTGCGCCTGCTTCGGTGAATGAATCGTCCCGCAGGCAGACCTGACAGCATGGACGCTTCGCTGGTTGGCTTGCCATGATAGGCAGCCATCCAGACGAGGCTTTGCAGCAAGGCGTCGTCGCCGTTCGGTTGCATGGGCGTTATCGCGCCCGGTACTTCATTTTTCATGGCTTTTGACTTTTGAGCGTCCGGGCGGAAGGCGTGAGCCCTCGGACCGGCCAGGGTGAGCGTCGCTATGAAACAACGCGGAACGATTCGTCGCGGGAAGCATTTATTTCAGCGGATGCATTATCTGCACGGGCTCTTACGCGGAAAATCGGAAGCGTCTTTAAATACAAATCGGGAAAGGAATCCGTAATTCCTGCTGCGCACTGGTTTAATGCGATGAGTTGATTCTCGGCGTCAGAGGCTCGGAGAACCATGAGAAACGTCCGAATTAAACGGATGCCGGACATCGCAAATAGAGATGCTTTTGCGCAGCGGAATCAAGGGCTTACGCAGGGGAATTCGAGCAGCGGCGGGGGTTGCAACGGAAGTCACGGCCGGACAGGCGCTGGCGCCGTTGCCCGGTTTTTCGGTTATTGCAAGATACTGAGTTGGTGTGTAGCGGACTGATAGCGACTGTCATGCCGATCTACTTCATAAGAAAGAGCCGCATGCGTGCGCCATGATCGAGTTGCGCTCATACAATTTCGGATCCCGAAGTCCCGGAGGACCTCAGGAATCGCCGATCTGAGCGATGTGCATTAAGCTGCGAGGGCGGCCTTAACCAGAAAACACATTCATGCCCACGTCACCGTTTTTGCTGGAAGTCTGTGCAGGTTCTGTCATCTCATGCCTCGCCGCGCAAGAAGGCGGCGCTGACCGCGTCGAGTTTTGCGACAACTTGCTGGAAGGCGGCACCACGCCTTCTTATGGATCTGTATCGAGCGCACGTGATAAGTTGTCCATACAGTTGAACGTGATCATCCGTCCACGCGGTGGCGACTTTCTTTACACGGACGTGGAATTTGACGTGATGGAGCGCGACATCATTGCCTGCAAGAGACTCGGTGTGGAGGGTGTCGTGATCGGGTTGCTGACGGCGGACGGTGATATCGATGTGCCCCGTACCAAGCATCTCGTTGAACTGGCTGCGCCCATGCCGGTCACGTTCCATCGCGCATTCGACGTCGCGCGCGATCCGCTCAAAGCGCTTGAAGACATCACCGCGACAGGTTGCACTCGCCTTCTCACTTCGGGCCAGGAAGCCAACGCGCTGGAAGGCGCACTCCTGATCAGCAAACTGCGTGAGGCTGCGGGCAAGCGGCTCACCGTCATGCCCGGTGCCGGCGTGCGGCTTAACAATATTGCGCAATTGATCGATGAAACGGGCTGCGTCGAATATCACACGTCGGGTCGGGCGCCGTTCGCCAGCGGCATGCGCTACCGAAATGAACGCGTCAAGATGGGGGGACCGGGACAGGACGAATACGCGATCGTCGAGACATCGGCGGATCTGGTGAAACAGATCATCGCTCGAGCGAACGAGAGCTGGGATAGACCCGAGCACCTTGGATAAGACCGCACAGATCACGCACTTGAGGCAGACGGAGCGGCCGAAAAGCAAAACGCCGGCACGTTGGCCGGCGTTTCTTTTACTGCAACATGCTTGCTGCTTAAAACGGTTTGACTACAACTAAAAGCGTCGCACCGAGCAGCCCAAGCACCGGCAATTCGTTAAACATTCGGTACCACTTATCAGAGCGCGTGTTCTCGCCGCGCTGAAAACGACGCAACAAAACACCGCAATACGCGTGGTACAGAATGATCAGCACCACAATGCCGAGCTTCGCGTGCATCCAGCCCTGCCCTTGCCCGATACCCACATCCAGCAACAGCCATAAACCACAAGCCAGCGCCGGCACCGCGATAAACGTCATGAAGCGGAACAGCTTGCGTGCCATGAGGAGCAAACGAGCGGTCGCTGCGGGCTCGGTTTCCATCGCGAGATTGACGAAGATACGCGGCAGGTAGAACAGGCCCGCAAACCACGAGGCCACTAATACTATATGCAGCGATTTGATCCAGAGCATTGGAATGGCGGTCTCGCTTATTGTCGTCGTTTGTTAGCGTCGTTTATTCGCGTCGTTTATTCGCGGATTTCGCCGTGACCGAGCACGACGTATTTCAGCGATGTCAAACCGTCCAGCCCAACCGGTCCGCGCGCGTGCAGCTTGTCGTTCGAAATGCCGATCTCCGCGCCAAGGCCGAATTCGAAGCCATCGGCGAAACGCGTCGATGCATTGACCATCACGCTCGCCGAATCCACTTCGCGAAGGAAGCGCATGGCGCGGTCGTGGTCTTCGGTGACAATGGCGTCGGTGTGATTCGAGCTATACGTGTTGATGTGCTCGATGGCTTCGTCCAGGTCGCTCACCAGTTTGATAGCCAGGATGGGCGCGAGATATTCGGTGCTCCAGTCGGCTTGAGTCGCGTCGTTGAGCGGGCCGTCGTATTTCGCTTGCTGCAACACGGCGCGCGCGGCGGGGTCGACGCGCAATTCCACGTCTTTCACCTTGAACGCGCTGGCGAGCAAAGGCAGCGCTTCTGCCGCAATGCTCTTCGCGATCAACAGCGTTTCCATCGTGTTGCACGTTCCGTAACGATGCGTTTTCGCGTTATCGCAGACGTTGAGCGCCTTGTTCAGATCCGCTCGGTCGTCCACGTAGACATGGCAGATGCCGTCCAGATGTTTGATCATCGGCACGCGCGCTTCGGCCATCAATCGTTCGATCAGTCCCTTGCCGCCGCGCGGCACGATCACATCGACGTACTCGATCATGGTGATCAGCCTGCCCACCGCCGCACGATCGGCAGTCGCGACAACTTGCACAGCTTCCTGCGGCAAACCGGCAGTTTCAAGGCCTTCACCGATCAACCGTGCCAACGCCGTATTGCATTCCAGCGCCTCGGAACCGCCGCGCAGGATGGTCGCGTTGCCCGACTTCAGGCACAAAGCGGCGGCATCGATAGTCACGTTCGGCCGCGATTCATAAATGATCCCGATCACGCCGAGCGGCACGCGCATCTGGCCGACCTGAATCCCGCTGGGCCGAAACTTCAGGCCGCTGATTTCACCAATCGGGTCAGGCAGCGCGGCCACTTGCCGCAAGCCTTCGATCATCGTATTGAGTGCTTTCTCCGACAACGTCAGGCGGTCGATAAACGCAGCGTCGTGGCCTTTATCGCGAGCGCGGGCAAGATCGCGCGCGTTGGCGTCTTTCAATGCCGCGCGCTCGCGTTCGATCGCGTTCGCCACCGCTTCGAGCGCGGCGTTCTTCGCGGCCGTCGATGCACGCGCCATCGCGCGCGAGGCCCGGCGCGCACGGCGGCCGAGTTCGGTCATGTATTCGTCGATGTCAGTCATCGTCATTCTCTTGGTTTCGTTCGACGCTGCGGTGTAGAGCAGATTTTGGCGTGGAGCGCCGAAATAGGTCGATTTTATGCCGGAGTCAGGCTGGGCGCTTTGACGGCGGTGCGAGCGGCACGCGGCGTTGCAGCGGGCTGCTCGACGACGCGACGGTCATCGCGAGCTCGAACATGCCGTCCCACGGGTCGGGCGGCGGATCGCCCGGGTTCGCACTGCCTCGCGGACCGGTACCGCCTGACAGGCCCTTGACCTGCCGATCCAGCTTCGCCGCCAGCGACAGCGCCTTTTCCAGCGTCGCTTCCGTCACACGCGTGAGAGCAGGGCCGATCAGCCGTTCGCGTGGTCCCCAGACGCGGTTCTCGCGCAGTAGCGTGGTGAGCGGCTTGCCGGCCGCGACGCCGCGTTTCATTCGCAGCAGCGTGCGTATTTCTTCGACCAGCGCCCAGATCACGAGCGTTCCAGCTTCGCCCTCGCCTTTCAGGCCGTCGAGCATGCGCGTGAGGCGCGCGACATCGCCGGTGAGCATGGCTTCATTGAGCTTGAATACGTCATAACGCGCGACGTTCAGTACGGCTTCGTGAATCTGTTCGAACGTCAGCACGCCCGCCGGATAGAGCAAACCCAGCTTCAGGATTTCCTGATGCGCGGCGAGCAGATTGCCCTCCACCCGTTCCGCGATAAACACCAGCGCCCGCCGTCCATCCTCGCCCGGCTCGACGCGCTGGTTTTGGGCGTTCAAGCGCTGGCCGAGCCACATGGGCAACTGCGCGCGCTCGACCGGATCGATCTTCATCATCACGCCCGGGCCGCTCAGCGCCGTGAACCACGCGGACTTCTGCGTGGCGGCGTCGAGCCGCGGCAAGGTGACGAGCATGAGGACATCGGGGTTATCGGCGGCGGCCAGGGTTTTCAGCGCCTCGCCACCTTCCTTGCCGGGCTTGCCCGTAGGAATGCGCAACTCGACCAGTTGACGGTCGCCGAAGAGCGACATCGATTGGCTTGCGCCCAATAGCGAACTCCAATCGAAGTAACGGTCGACCACAAACACCGAGCGATCCGTGAAACCCTTCGCCCGGGCACTCGCGCGAATCTTGTCGCACGCTTCCTGCGCGAGCAGATGCTCATCGCCATAGACGACGTACAAGCCTTTCGGCCCTTTCGCGAGATGCGCGTCGAGCGCGTCGAGCTTCAACTGCATTGTTCAGGCACCCGGGGTTACAGCGGCGGTACAGGCAAAGGCGCACGCGGCGCAATGCCAGGCGCTGCTTCATTCGGCGAAGGATGCAGCGAACGCACCACCGCAAGCCGGCGCGTCAACTGGTCCACGGCATCGAACTGCATGTCGCGATACAGCGTCTGCGCTTCAATACCCTTCGCCAGCGTGAACTGATCGCTATAGGTCAGCGCACGGTTCAGTGAAATCACGCTGGGTGGAATCAGCAAGGTTCCGTCGGCGCCAACCATCGAGTAACTCAGGTTGTAGTCGAGTTCATACTCCTGCACGACACCTTGTGCATTCAGGCTCAAGGTCTTCATGCCGTTGCCGCCGGTCAGCGAAAGGATCGCGTCGGGTTTTTCCGATACCTTGACGATCACCGTGTCGCTGCCGCCTTCCACCACGCGCTGGAGGCGCCCCAGCATTTCCGGCGTGCCGCCGCTAATGGCGAGCCGCTTGAACGCGTAGTCCTGCTGCCCGCGCAACTGGAAGCCGCATGCCGACAGCAGCGCCGCGCTGCATGCCAGCGTCAGGATCGAGCGACGGCTGATTGCGCGCTTGGTCTTCGCTTGGCTTTGGATCTGGGTCGAACTCAAGCTGACAGCTTTCCTGCTCACAACGTCCTCCAGGATTTTCACAGTGCGCGATGTCCGGTTCATACGACCACGTTCACCAACCGGCCCGGCACCACGACGACCTTCTTCGGCGCGCGCCCTTCCGAAAACTTCTCGAACATCTCGTGCGCGACCGCCACTTTTTCGATGTCCTCGCGGGACGCGTCCTTCGGCATGGTCAGCGATCCACGCACCTTGCCGTTGACCTGCAGCACGAGCTCAATTTCAGCCTGTTCGAGCGCGCTTTCGTCCACTTTCGGCCAGGACGCGTCGAGCAAACCGCCGTAGAGATTGGCGTAACCAAGTTCCTGCCACAATTGGAACGTGATGTGCGGCACGACCGGGTACAGCACGCGCAGCAACACACCGAAGGTCTCGGTGAGAACGGCGGGCGTCGCGTCCTTGGCAGCATCGACAGCGTTCAGCATCTTCATGGCCGCCGATACCACCGTGTTGTACTGCAAGCGGCCGTAGTCGAAATCGGCTTGCTTCAGGATGGTGTAGATTTCGCGGCGCAGCGTGCGGTCCGAGTCGTTCAGCTTCGATGTATCCAGCTTCGCGTGCGTTTTCAGCGTGTCCGCACGGCCATGCGCGAGTTGCCACACGCGACGCAAGAAGCGGCTTGCGCCTTCCACGCCCGTGCCCGACCATTCGAGCGATTGCTCGGGCGGAGCGGCGAACATCACGAAGAGACGCGCCGTGTCCGCGCCGTAGGCATCGATCAGCAATTGCGGATCAACACCGTTGTTCTTCGACTTCGACATCTTCTCCACGCCGCCAATCACCACCGGCTTGCCGTCGGCGTTCAGCACCGCGCCGACCGGTCGGCCTTTGTCGTCGTGCGTGACGGTCACGTCGGACGGGTTGATCCACGTCTTCTTGCCCGCCGCGTCTTCGCGGAAATAGGTTTCGTTGAGCACCATGCCCTGCGTAAGCAGGTTCTTCGCCGGTTCGCCGAACTTCACCAAACCCAAGTCGCGCATGACCTTCGTCCAGAAGCGGGAATACAAGAGGTGAAGAATCGCGTGCTCGATCCCGCCGATGTACTGATCCATCGGCATCCAGTAATCGGTGCGTTCGTCGACCATTGAGGTCGCGTCCGGCGCGGCATAACGCGAGAAATACCAGGCCGAATCGACAAACGTGTCCATGGTGTCCGTTTCGCGCTTGGCCGGCGCGCCGCACTTCGGGCACGTGCAATTCACGAACGCTTCAGACTTCGCGAGCGGATTGCCCGTGCCGTCCGGCACGAGGTCTTCCGGCAACACGACCGGCAAATCGGCTTCGGGCACCGGCACGTCGCCACATGTGGCGCAGTGGATGATCGGGATCGGCGTGCCCCAGTAGCGCTGGCGCGAAATGCCCCAGTCGCGCAGACGCCAAGTGATTTTTTTATCGCCGAGATCGAGCGCCTTCAGGTCCGCGGCGATCGCGTTGGTCGCGTCTGCGAATGTGAGACCGTCGTACTTGCCGCTATTGACGAGCGTGCCCGTGCCCTTCTCGGCGTACCACTCTTCCCACGCGTCGGTGCTGTAGGTCTTGCCTTCAACGGCAACCACTTGCTTGATCGGCAGCGCGTATTTCTTCGCGAACGCGAAGTCGCGTTCGTCGTGGGCCGGCACGCCCATCACGGCGCCTTCGCCGTAACTCATCAGCACGTAGTTGCCGATCCACACTTCGACCTTTTCCTGCGTCAGCGGATGCGTGACGAAAAAGCCCGTGGGCATGCCCTTCTTTTCCATCGTTGCGACGTCGGCTTCAGCCACGCCGCCGCGCTTGCATTCTTCGATAAACGCTTGCAACGCAGCGTTATCGCGAGCAAGGCGCGTTGCCAGCGGATGTTCGGCGGCAACGGCAGCGAACGTCACGCCCATGATGGTGTCGGCGCGCGTGGTGAACACGCGCAGCAATTTGCTTTCTCCGTCGATCTCGTACGGGAAGCCGAAATTCACGCCGAAGCTCTTGCCGATCCAGTTCTGCTGCATGACCTTCACGCGCTCGGGCCAGCCGAGGCCTTCCAGGTCGCCGAGCAACTGATCCGCGTAGTCCGTGATGCGCATGTAGTACATCGGGATTTCGCGCTTTTCCACCAGCGCACCCGAACGCCAGCCGCGCCCGTCGATCACCTGCTCGTTCGCGAGCACGGTCTGATCTTCCGGATCCCAGTTCACCGTCCCGGTCTTTTTATACGCGATGCCCTTTTCCAGCATCTTCAGGAACAGCCACTGGTTCCACTTGTAGTACTCGGGCTTGCACGACGCAATTTCCCGCGACCAGTCGATAGCGAGGCCCATCGACTGCATCTGCTTCTTCATGTAGTCGATGTTGTCGTAAGTCCACTTCGCCGGCGGCACGTTGTTCGCCATCGCGGCGTTTTCCGCCGGCATGCCGAACGCGTCCCAGCCCATGGGCATCAGCACGTTATGCCCGTTCATGCGCAGGAACCGGTACATCACGTCGTTGATCGTGTAGTTGCGCACGTGCCCCATGTGCAGCTTGCCCGACGGGTACGGCAGCATGGACACGCAGTAAAACTTGGGCTTGTCGCTGGTTTCGGTCGACCGGTAGACATCTTTCGCGCGCCAGTCGCTTTGCGCTGCGGATTCGACGTCGGCGGGTACGTATTTATCTTGCATGGTGGTTTTTGGCTTTCTTCGGCTAGTGCGGGCGTTCAGCGTTCGCCGGACCTGGCGCTCATGATCGCGTTCAGAGGTTTGGGGCCCGGCGGACGTGAAAACCGGGCAAAGCGTGATTATACCGGCTGTGATGGGTGGGCGACGCCGGGTGCCCTTGAGGCGCCAGCGATTTGAAACGACGCCTGTGGTGTTCGAACGCTTGCACGGCTCCACCCGTTTTTTGCCGACTGGCGAATCGGCCTCGCCACAGCAAACTATCCCGCCGTTTCGCTCTCGGCTGCAAATCGCTTCGCTTCGTCACGATAACCGTTCGTGCGCCACGTCAGCACGAAATCGAAACGCACTGTGTTCACGGCGGGGATTGACGTACGGGATCAGTCAGAACGATTGTTGGTCGTACTGGCACACACGACCGATGAACGGGAAACGATTCAAATGACCGCTTTTGCTATACATTCGCTCGCCATTTCGCGTGCGAGCGATGAAGTCCGCAGATCGAATATGCTCTCGCAAGCCATTAAAAACGCAATGCGGACACTATCGATAGTATTCACGGCGCTTGCCGCAGCGCCTGCACAGGCGGACCTCGGTTGCAACGGGCTTGGTCTCGGCAATACGATTGATGCGGGCGGGATTTCGATCCCCATGGGCGCCACGTCAGGCCAGACCGTGCTCACGTTGCCGCCGAGCACCTTTCAGGCGCAGTGACTTCTCACGAAAGGGCAGACGTCGGGGATCACCATTTCCACTCTGACTACGACCACAACGCCAGCGCCGGGATTCGACGACGTTTATCCGACCAGCGTGCCAGGTCTGGGCGTCCGGTACACATTCAACGGCGACAAGACATGCGACGCGCAGAACCTGACGATGAAGAATGGCAAGATCGCCATCTCGTATCTTGTCTCCGGCATCCCGGACTCGGCTGTGTGGCTCTATTCGGACATGACGGTTACACCTAGTCTTGTGGTAACAGGCGCGGTGAAGGGCGGCGCGTCCGTGCTGTCGAGCGCGCCAATCGTAAAATTCACGATCAAGGATGCCGGCGGTTCGTGGCCAAAAGCAGATCTATACGGAAGCACCGCAACGGGCACGCTTATGACCGCCGCCTGTTCGGTGCAGACGCCGGTCATTGCAATCACGCTCCCAACCGTTGCCACACGTTCGTTGGCGAGCGTGGGAGTAATTGCAGGCAGGCAGGCGTTCAACTTGAGCTTCGCCTGCGCGGCGGGTGCTCAGGTGTCCATTGTGATTACGGATGCCGTCGATCCGTCGAATCGATCCAACGTGCTCAAGCTCGCGGCGGAGTCGACAGCGAAGGGGGTTGGGGTCCAGGTATTGAAGGCGGGGCACACACCGGTTCTGTTCGGTCCGGACGCAATCGGCCAGAACGTGGAGAACCAATGGTTGATCGGTGCATCGCCGAATGGATTGCTCGAATTACCGCTGTCGGCACAATATATTCGCACCGGCGATCTGGCAGCGGGTTCCATCAAGGCTCTGGCCACCTTCACCATGTCGTATCAGTAGGCTTGCAACTTCTTATCGCGCCGGCTTTCCCGGGTCAGTCACGAAGCCAATCTTGCTCAGCCCCGCGCTTTGCGCTGCACCCATCACGCGGGCGATCACGTCGTAATGTGTTGCAGCCGATGCCCTCAAATGAAGCTCAGGCTGCGTCGGCTTCTTGCCGTCCGCCGCGAATTGCGCCTGCATCTGCTCGAACGTGATTGGCTTGTCATTCCAGTAAAACTTTCCCGTATCGTCGATGGAAAGCGTGATGGTGTCCGGCGTCTCGCGCGCCACCTGCGACGCCACCTTCGGCAGGTCCAGCCGGATGGCATGCGTGAACAACGGCGCCGTGATGATGAAAATCACCAGCAGCACCAGCATGACGTCGATCAACGGCGTCATGTTGATCTCCGCCATGGGCGCGCCGTTCGATTTCTTGTCCAGTCCGCCGAATGCCATGATGTACTCGTCCGGGTGCGGGAATATGAGGGTCGGCGGGTGGTCGGTTAAACCACGCGGTCTTCAACCGGCGCGCTCTTGGCGCGGCGCGGCGCTACGCCGCTCGTGTACGCGTGCAGATCGTGCGCGAAACCGTCGAGTTCTTCCGATATCTGCCGCACCATCCGCCCCAGCACGTTGTACGCAAGCACGGCCGGGATAGCCACGACCAGCCCGAACGCCGTCATGATGAGCGCCTCGCCAACCGGACCCGCGACGTTTTCGATCATGGCCTGCCCGCTCGCGGCAATGCTGCCGAGCGCGTGATAAATGCCCCACACGGTGCCGAGCAAGCCGACAAACGGCGCTGTACTTCCCACCGATGCGAGCAGGACCTGCCCGAATTCAAGCCGCCGTTGCGATGCTAGCAACGCATGTCGCAACGCGCGCAGCACGCGCTCGCCGGGCTCCACATGCGCGATCAAGGCGCCGGGCATCTCGGCTTCGGAAGCACGCCATGCAGCAACCGCAAGCGGCAGGTACACCCGTTCCCGATCCACTTTCCGCAATTCCGCGATGCCTTCGGACAGCGTCGGCGCCTGCCAGAAACGCTGCACGGCGCGCGGTCCCTGACGCTTCGCGCGCACCAGGACCCAGGCCTTCACGATGAGAAAACACCAGCTCGCCACCGACATGGCCAGAAGCACGCCCGCGACGCCATGCGTGATGCCGTCGCTGCTCTGCAAATAATGGATGATGCCGGTTGTAGCCATCGGAAAAATAACCCCGGGGTTTAGTGGCTCGGACTCAGGCTTCGCGCAAACCGAGCACGTCTTGCATGTCGAAGTAACCGCGCTCGAGGCCCGCAAGGAAGTGCGCGGCGCGCAACGAGCCTTGCGCATACGACAGCCGGTTGGCCGACTTGTGCGTGATCTCGATGCGCTCGCCAATGCCGGCGAACAACACAGTGTGATCGCCGACAATATCGCCGCCGCGAATGGCCGCGAAACCAATGGTCGATGGATCGCGTTCGCCAGTCACGCCCTCGCGCCCATACACGGCGCAATCCTTCAGCTCGCGGCCGAGCGCGTGGGCGATGGTTTCACCCATTGCAAGCGCGGTGCCCGACGGTGCATCGACCTTGTGCCGGTGATGCGCCTCGATGATCTCGATGTCGTACCCTTCGGCGAAATGTCGCGCTGCGAACTCGAGCAGCTTGAGCGTCACGTTCACGCCCACGCTCATGTTCGGCGCAAACACGATGCCGATTTTTTCACCGGCCGCGCGCAATTGGGCTTTTTGTTCATCGTCGAAACCGGTCGTGCCGACGACCATCTTCACGTTATGCCGCAACGCCGCTTCCAGATGCACGAGCGTGCCTTCGGGACGCGTGAAGTCGATCAGCAGGTCCGCGCTGGCGAACACCTGCTCAATGTTGTCAGTCAGCGCAACGCCGGTCTCTAGTCCGAGGAACGCGCCTGCGTCTTGGCCGAGCTGCGGCGCGCCGGTTCTGTCGAGCGCACCGGCCAACGTGGCGTTGGCGTCCTTCAGAACTGTTTCGATGAGCATGCGGCCCATGCGGCCCGATGCGCCGGCGATGGCGATTTTCATGGCGTGTCTCGCGTGAGTTGGAGCTACGAAAGCGACGAAGTCAGAAGCATGATAGCGACACGACGGATGCGGCTGCAGCTTGGCGCGCAGCCGCCCGAGCAGAATAGATCCTGACGAAACCAGACAAAGCAGGCGGGCAACGTACGTCTGCCCGCCGTTCTGCTTAGTTGGTAGTCGTCGGCACGGAGGGCGCGCCTAGACCGTTGCCCGAGTTCGCCGGGGCAGGCGACGTGCCCGACGGACCCACGGCGCTGCTGTCCGGGATCGTGACCGGGTTCGGGCGACGCTGCAACTGGATCTGCGAGTTGCCTGCGGCACTGACGTTCGGCGGTAATCCCGGGTTGCCCGGCACAACCGGCATGGCCGACGAGCGAGTGCGGCCCGTAGGTGTCTGCACGGCGTCCGTTGCGCGATTTGCAGCTTGAGCGGCTTGCTGGTTGGCGTCGCCGGCAAACGCGTTCGACGCATTCGATGCATCCGGACGGATGCCCGGCGCACTAGCCGCTCCCGCGACCGCTGCCCCGCTCGCCGATCCCGCTGCGGCCGTTGCGTCTATTGCGCTGGCGCCTTTGGCCGAGGCCGCCGTGGCCGCAGCCGTAGCGGAGGTCAGCTTGACGCCCTTGTCGCCATCGATTTCAGCCAGCAGTTCGAGATTCGACGGCAAATTCTCGCCGCCCGACCAGCTCGCCACCGTATTGCCCGCGAACAGCACGACAAAGTCACGCTGCTGCACAACCGACGTAGAACCGCGCTTGAAGTAGAAGACGTAGTCCCAGCGATCCGCGTGGAACATGTCTGCCAGCAACGGCGTGCCCAGCAGCGCCTTCACCTGGTCTCGCGACAAGCCGACTTTCATCTGGCTCGCGGCTTCCGCCGAAACGAAGTTCCCCTGCACAACCGTGATCCGATACGGCGTGATGTGCTGCGCGATGCTTTGCGTAACGCTGTCGTAAGTGGAACATCCAGCCAGGACGGTCATAGTGGCGGCAGCGATCAAAGTTCCGCGCATACGACGGCTCTCCCGGCTATTCAATAAAGATTTTAGAAACATTTCACCCTTCATTTCACCCTTCGCCTGGCCCATCGCCCGTGGGGGCGCAAGAAGTTGCGGAGTCTTTCGGAGATCGCGCCATTTCGTTCGGATGGTGACCGGAACGGTAAAAACGCATTACTATGAGAACCTTGAATTGTACTCTAGGGATGCCTAGCCATGACCAATCCCGCCGATCTGAAAAATATCGGGCTGAAGGCAACGTTGCCCCGGCTCAAGATACTTGAGATTTTCCAGCATAGTCCTGTGCGTCATCTGACTGCAGAAGACGTGTATAGAAACCTGTTGCACGAAGAACTCGACATCGGTCTCGCCACCGTGTACCGGGTGCTCACTCAATTCGAGCAAGCGGGCCTGCTTTCCCGCAGTAACTTCGAGTCGGGCAAAGCGGTGTTCGAACTCAACGAAGGCACCCATCATGACCATCTGGTGTGTCTGGACTGCGGCATGGTGGAAGAGTTTTTCGACGCTGAAATAGAAAGCCGCCAGCAAGATATCGCCAAGGAACGCGGCTTCAAGCTGCACGAGCACGCGCTTGCCCTGTATGGCACGTGTACGAAGGAACATTGCCCGCACAGGAAGAACTGATCTTGATGAGTGTATGTGCGTGTGATTCAGCACGTAACGTAAAACAAGCGTGAAAAAGCCGCCGGTTCTTGCAAACCGGCGGCTTTTTTTCAGCTTGATTCCACTGCCTTACTTGTCGGCGTTATTTGGCGTTGGCCAAAGCAACAGCCGTGTCCAGCATGCGGTTCGAGAAGCCCCACTCGTTGTCATACCAGCTCGACACCTTCACCAGACGGCCTGACACCTTCGTCAGCGTTGCGTCGAATGTGGACGACGCCGGGTTGTGGTTGAAGTCGATCGACACCAGCGGCGCGGTGTTGTAGCCCAGGATGCCCTTCAACGAGCCTTCCGATGCTTCCTTCATGATCGAATTCACTTCGTCCACCGTCGTGTCGCGTGCAGCGATGAACGACAGGTCCACGATCGACACATTGATAGTCGGCACGCGAATGGCGTAACCGTCCAGCTTGCCGTTCAATTCCGGCAGCACCAGGCCAACTGCTGAAGCGGCGCCAGTCTTCGTCGGGATCTGGCTATGCGTGGCCGAGCGCGCGCGGCGCAGGTCCTCGTGATAGACGTCGGTCAGGACCTGGTCGTTCGTGTACGCGTGGATCGTCGTCATCAGGCCGTTCACCAGGCCGATCTTGTCGTTCAACGGCTTGACGAGCGGCGCCAGGCAGTTCGTCGTGCACGATGCGTTCGAGATCACCGTATCCGACGCCTTCAGCACGTGATGATTCACGCCATAGACGATGGTTGCATCAACGTCCTTGCCGCCCGGCGCCGAGATGATGACCTTCTTCGCGCCGCCCTTGATGTGCGCACTGGCCTTTTCCTTCGTCGTGAAGAAGCCCGTGCATTCCAGCACCACGTCGACCTTCAATTCGCCCCACGGCAATTCGGCCGGGTTGCGGTTAGCCAGCACGCGGATGCGGTCGCCGTTCACCACGAGGTAATCGCCATCCACCGACACTTCGCCCGGGAACTTGCCGTGCGCCGTGTCGTACTGCGTCAGGTGCGCGTTCGTGGCGGCATCGCCGAGATCGTTGATCGCAACGATCTCGATGTCGTGCTTCTTGCCGTTTTCGTAGAAGGCGCGCAGCGTATTGCGGCCGATCCGGCCGTAGCCGTTGATTGCAACGCGAATCGTCATGGTCTATCTCCTGATGGCTGAAAAAATGTTCCAGTTCGCTGCTGCGGGGTTTGCCGGATGAGTTGGGTCATCAACTCCTCCAAAGACAAAGTACCCGATATCAGCCCGCGAGCGCGGCTTTTGCCGTCTCCACGACATGCTCGACGGTGAAGCCGAAATACTTAAAAAGCTCGCCGGCGGGCGCGGATTCGCCGAACGAATCGATGCCCACCACGCCGCCCTCGAGACCCACATACTTGCGCCAGAAATCGGTCACGCCGGCTTCGATCGCCACACGCACGACGCCCTTCGGCAACACGCGGTCGCGATACTCCTGGTCTTGCAGATCGAACGCGTTCGTACACGGCATGGACACGATGCGTGCGCCAATGCCTTCCTGCGCCAGTTTCTCGCCGGCCTTCAGCGCCAGTTCGACTTCCGAACCCGTGGCAATCAGGATGATCTTGCGTGCGGGAATGTCGTCGTTCCAGTCGCGCAGCACGTAGCCGCCCTTCGCAATGTTCGCGATCTGCACGTCGTTACGCGCCGAGAACAGCAGGTTCTGACGCGTGAAAATCAGCGCCGAAGGCCCTTTGTGCTCAATGGCATGCGTCCATGCAACGGCGGTTTCGACGGTATCGGCCGGACGCCACACTTGCAAGTGCGGAATCAGGCGCAAGCTCGACGTTTGTTCCACCGACTGGTGCGTCGGGCCATCTTCGCCCAGGCCGATTGAATCGTGCGTGAACACGAAGATAGATGGCGCTTTCATCAGTGCAGCCACGCGCAGCGCGTTGCGGCTGTAGTCCGAGAACGTCAGGAAGGTGCCGCCAAACGGCCGATACCCACCATGCAGCACGATGCCGTTGATGGCCGCGCTCATGCCGAACTCGCGCACGCCGTAGTTGATGTGGTTGCCCCACTGGATCTCGTTCGTGTTCTCACCCGCGCGCACCGGCTTCGATGCCTTCCAGTTGGTCAGGTTGGAGCCCGTCAGGTCGGCAGAACCGCCAAGCAGTTCAGGCAGCGCGGCGGCAAGGCCGTCGAGCGTCTGCTGCGACGCCTTGCGCGTGGCAATGGTTTCGCCCTTCTGATTCGCAGCTTCAATAATGTTCTTCGCGTCCTGCGCCCACGTGGCAGGCAGTTCGTCTTTCATGCGGCGCACGAACTCGGCGGCTTCAGCCGAATGCTTCGCGCGGTAGGCATCGAAGCGCTTGTTCCACTCGGCTTCGGCGCGCGCGCCCGCTTCCTTCGCGTCCCATGCCGCATAGACTTCCTGCGGAATCACGAACGGTTCCCAGGTCCAGCCCATACCGGCACGCGCGTCCGCGATTTCCTTGGCGCCCAGCGGCGCGCCATGCGAATCGTGGCTGCCTTGCTTGGTCGGCGCACCCTTGCCGATAGTCGTACGGCAGCAGATCAGCGTAGGTTTGTCCGAGTTCTTCGCTTGCGCAATGGCCGCGTCCACCGCGTCAACGTTGTGGCCATCGACCGCGCGGATCACGTTCCAGCCGTAGGCTTCGAAACGCTTCGGGGTGTCGTCGTGGAACCAGTGCTCAACGTGACCATCGATAGAAATACCGTTGTCGTCGTACAGCGCGATCAGCTTGTGCAGCTTGAGCGTGCCGGCGAACGAACAGGCTTCGTGCGAGATGCCTTCCATCATGCAGCCGTCGCCGAGAAACACGTACGTGTGATGGTCGACGATCTTCGTGCCGTCCTTGTTGAACTCGGCTGCGAGCAGTGCTTCGGCGAGCGCCATGCCGACCGCGTTCGCCAGACCCTGGCCAAGCGGGCCGGTCGTCGTTTCAACGCCCGGCGTAATGCCGTATTCCGGATGCCCCGGCGTCTTCGAATGCAGTTGACGGAAGTTCTTGAGTTCGTTGATCGCCAGGTCGTAGCCGGTCAGATGCAGCAACGAGTACAGCAGCATGGAGCCATGACCGTTCGACAACACAAAACGATCGCGGTCGGCCCAATGCGGATTACTCGGGTTGTGCTTGAGGTGACGCGACCAGAGCGCCACGCCGATTTCCGCCATGCCCATTGGCATGCCCGGGTGGCCGGAGTTGGCCTGTTGCACGGCGTCCATTGCCAGCGCACGGATTGCGTTGGCCATCAGGGTGGTCTGGCTGGAAGTCGGGGTCGTCATGTCGAGTCCGGTAGGTCCTGAAAAGATCCTGGGATGATTCTGAGCGACGCACCGGAGCAAACGATAGAACCTACGTTTTCAACACCCGGAGCGACGAGAAACGGAGAGGATCGGAAGCCGGTTATTCTAGCAGACGACTTTGAGGCGCTGGCGGGACGGCGGCGGGGAACCGGGCGGCGCAGGAAGCGATTGTTCGCCGGAAACGGCAATCATGACGAAGGCTTCCTGCGGGCACGCTCCCTGCACCAGCACATCGGCAGACGCGGCGTAGCGCCGCAACTGAAACCCGCCCAGCCCGCGTGGCCCGGCCTTCGCGGCCCGGCCCGTCTGCCAAAGGGCGCCATGGCACAATGCAGGCATCAGCCGAGCTCGAGGAGAAGCCCTTATGTCCGACCCCCGCCCCGCCGATGTGCCGTGGCTCACGCCTTACCTGACCGTTCGCGATGCCCGTGTATCCACGGGGTTCTACGAACAAGCGCTAGGTTTTGCAGTGCGTGACAGCGTCAACGACGACGGCGCCGTGATCCATGTCGAGATGACCTATCGCGGGCAATTGATCCTGATGTTCGCCCCCGAAGGCGCTTATGGTTCGCACGCGAAGACCCCAAAAAGCACGGGCTTGATGGCGCCGCAATCGTTCTATCTCTATGTAGACGATGTAGACGCCGTGTTCTCGCGTGCAATCGCGGTCGGCGCGAAACCGCTGATCCAACCCCAGGACCAGTACTGGGGCGATCGTTTTGCACAGTTCGAAGACCCGGACGGGTATCGGTGGGCAATCGCCCGGCATTTGAATTAGGCTGGGTCCGTCGTGTTCTACGTCGTCGTGTTCTGCGTTCTAGATAAATAGCCGAGTTCAGCATCCATCACTTCCCTGCCCCCGCGCTGTACAGCGCCCGGGCGAGTCATTTCATGCCACGTTTCTTTGTTGCCAGCCCGCTCGTCGCGGGCGAAATGATGCCCTTGCCGGACGATGTCATCCGCCATGTGCACGTCCTGCGCCTGCAAGCGGGCGACACGGTCCATCTGTTCAACGGAGCGGGCGGTGAATATCGCGCGCATCTGGTTGAAATCGGCAAGCGAACTGCGATCGTTCACCTCGATGAATTCATCGAACGTGAAGCGGAAGCGCCGTATCGAATCACCCTGGCGCAAGGCGTGGCGGGCGGCGACAAAATGGATTGGCTGATCGAGAAGGCGGTGGAACTGGGCGTCGCGGCCGTCGTTCCGCTCACGGCCGAACGCGGCGTGGTGCGGCTTTCGGGTGAACGCGCGGCGCGTCGGCAAGGACATTGGCAGGCGTTGGTACGAGCCGCATGTGAGCAATGTGGGAGAAACCGGGTGCCGGATGTCGCGGCGCCTCTGGACCTGGACAAATGGCTCGGTAACCTGCCGCCCGCCGGAGATGGCGAGTTGCGGCTGCTGCTGTCACCGCGTGCTCAGCTTGGCTTTGCGTCTTTGCCAACAAGCGCGCCCACGGCACCGGTGACCGTCGCGATCGGGCCGGAAGCCGGGTTTTCGCCGGCAGAGGAAGCGACTATTGTCGATGCCGGGTTTGCCACGCTTGGCCTTGGACCTCGCGTCTTGCGCACCGAAACGGCGGGTATAGCAGTCCTTGGAGCACTCGCCGCGCGCTGGGGCGGGTGGTGATGCAGGTCGGTAAGGCTCCCGCGCTGCGATTCATTCCGCAATAAAACGCAAAAAAGCCAGTCAACGCCTGTGTTCAACAGACGACGACCGGCTTTCTGACCTCTTTTCGCCGAGAGACGCAGCGCCTTGCCCGCAGTGCTAAACCCTGAATTCGGGCGCTATCGCTTACGTGCCGGCGAAGAACTCAGGCAAACGCCTCAGGCGAACGAGTAAAACACCCTGAACGCCACACGCCGTTCCGCCCAGAATTCCGCTGCTTCGCGAAACACGTCGAGCAAGGTTTCGCGCCCTTCTTTGTCAAATTTCTGCGCAACCGGCAGCGCTTCCAGCACGATCACGAAACCCGGCTGCGAACCCGCTTTATGCACCAGATCGGTAAGACTGTCGTAGAGCGCGTCGTAGTTCTTCCCGAAGTGCTTCGGAAACAAAAACGATGTAGCGATAGTTTCGAGCACTTCCTGCTTGCTCTGGGCCTGACCGCAATACGCATATAGGAAATGCTGACCCAGCTTGCTCGCTTCGTCGGCGAGATCCTGGACCCTGAAAGCGCGGATCGACTGCACGATATTTGATCGCACCGTCTTGAAAAGACTCATAGACCCCTCGTTCAATGATGACAGCGCCGTGCTCTGTTCGTCGTCGGGTCGATTTTCGTCTGTCGTGCGGAGTCGCAAAACTCGCTGGAACATGTTGCCATCGCCGGCGAAAAGATCACCCGCGACACCGTTGTCGTGCGCGTAGATGTTGTCGCTCATGCCGTTCATCCCGAAGTTAATCCCGCAATGCGTTTAAAACTCACGTAATGGTCGTCGGTATAGAAGCAGTTGTCGATCTGCCGACGGGGCCCGCCACATACGATCCGACGTGCGCCGCGATCGCGGGCGCGCGGCGTAGGAACGGTGTATTCGTGGTAAAAGCCGCGCGGGTGCGGCGGCAGCATACGCTCGCGATTGCCAAACACGATGCCGTCTTTCTCATACGGAAACGGCCCGCCAGCCTCGATCCGCCGTAGCGTCACAATGGCCTGTTTTGGCAATTGCGCGGCATCGACGGTAGTCTGCGACGGTTCCGAACCCGTTGAGGCGGTATCGCGCCAGCTCTCTGCGCGCGGATCGCTTTTCAGCTTGTCCTTGTCTTGCAACACGTGCGGCGGTTCCGCCTGCGACGCTACTGCAGAGGTGTTCGCACCCGGGCTTTGGGCATCCGGCCCGCTTTTCCCGCAGCCGCTCAACACCCATGAAAGCGCCACGATCAATCCACAAAACCACGCGCGCTTCACGAAACCTGTCCCCGCTTTGAACCCAAAAATATGACGACCATGAAAGACGTAAGGGTATCGCTAATGACACCGGGAATCAATGTTGGTTCGGCAGATGCTCATTTTTCAGGCGCTTTCTCCCTCGGATCTGACCGTTGTATGCGGCTCGCCAACGCTTTTTCGTCGATGACAAGAAAAATAGGCCTCGATCATTTTTAGGATCAGTCCGAGATATTTTTAGCTTTATCTAGTGAAAAATGACGTCATGCATGGTTTGGGGAGTGGAACTAGTGTCGCCTCTCTCGCGAAGCTTCCACGGTGTAAAAACCGGCACCATCGCTGTTTGGAGGAGAAAGCAAATCCCCTTGCATACCTCGTGGCGTGTCGGATCATCCGGCACGCTTTTTTTTCGTGAGGGGAAACCCGATAAGCCAAAAGATATTCCAAGGCATGAAGCCGAGTGGACGCTCTGTTCACGCTGGCCAGACGAGCGCAGAAATAAAAAGAGGGATTGCGACACCTCGTCGCAATCCCTCTTTTGCAGTTCTTCTTACCGGAGTTCGACTCGAACCGCCAGCCCGGCGCGGGTTGAGCTCCCGCGGGTCTAAGCCGCGCGAGCCTTGAACCCTTACCGCGCCACAGCCGTAGCGTCCGCCACCAGCAACGCCGTCATGTTCACGATCCGGCGCACCGTAGCCGATGCCGTCAGCACATGCACAGGTTGAGCCGCGCCCAGCAACATCGGGCCAATCGCGATGTTGTTGCCGGCCGCCGTCTTCAGCAGGTTATACGAGATATTCGCGGCATCAATATTCGGCAGTACGAGCAAATTCGCATCGCCGACCAGCGTTGACTCCGGCAGGACTTCGCGGCGCAGGTTGGCATCCAGCGCGACGTCGCCGTGCATTTCACCATCCACGTCCAGATCCGGCGCACGCTCGCGCAGCAATGCCAGCGTGTCGCGCATCTTGACGGCCGTCGGCGCGTTGCTTGTACCGAAGTTCGAATGCGACAGCAACGCGATCTTCGGCACGATACCGAAACGGCGCACTTCTTCCGCCGCCATGATCGTGATCTCGCAAAGCTGCTCGGGGGTCGGGTCCACGTTCACGTGCGTGTCGACAATGAAAATCTGCCGGCCCGGCAGCACCAGCGCGTTCATTGCTGCGTAGACGCTGCAGCCTTCCTTCTTGCCAATCACCTGATCGACGAAATGCAGGTGCCGATGCGTCGTGCTGATCGTGCCGCAGATCATGCCGTCCGCTTCGCCCTTCTTGACCAGCATTGCGCCGATCAACGTGGTGCGTCGGCGCATTTCAAGCTTCGCCATTTGCGCGCTGATGCCCTTCCTCGCCATCATGGTGTGATACGTCTGCCAGAAGTCGCGATACCGCTCGTCGTGATCCGTATCCACCACCGTGAAGTCTACGCCAGCCGTCAAACGCAAACCGTACTTCGTGATGCGTTGCGCGATCACAGCCGGTCGTCCGATGAGGATTGGCTTGGCGATCTTCTCGTCCACCGCGATCTGCACGGCGCGCAATACGCGCTCTTCTTCACCTTCGGCGAACACAATGCGCTTCTTGTCCGGCTCCACGCTGCGTGCGAGCTGGAACACGGGCTTCATGGTCGTGCCGCTGTGATAGACGAACTGCTGCAGATGCTGCTCGTAAGCATCCATGTCTTCGATAGGACGCGTGGCCACGCCTGAGTCCATGGCAGCTTTTGCCACGGCCGGCGCGATCTTCACGATCAGGCGCGGGTCAAACGGTTTCGGAATCAGGTATTCGGGACCAAACGACAAGTCCTGAATGCCATAAGCGGTTGCCACGATATCGCTTTGTTCCTGCCGCGCCAGTTCCGCGATTGCGTTCACCGCGGCAATTTCCATTTCGCGCGTGATCGTGCTTGCGCCTGCATCCAGTGCGCCGCGAAAAATGAACGGGAAACACAGGACGTTGTTGACTTGATTCGGGTAGTCCGTACGGCCGGTGGCAAGCACGGCATCCGGACGCACTTCCAGCGCCAGTTCCGGCAGGATTTCCGGCGTCGGGTTGGCAAGCGCGAGAATCAGCGGCTTTTGCGCCATGCCCTTGACCATCTCCTGCTTCAGCACGCCGCCGGCGGACAGCCCCAGAAATACGTCGGCGCCTTCCATTACGTCGGCGAGCGTACGCGCCGAGGTTTCGCGCGCGAAACGTTCCTTGTCCGGATCCATCAATTCCACGCGGCCCTTGTAGACCACGCCGGCCAGATCGGTCACGAAGATGTTTTCGAGCTTCATGCCGAGTTCAACCAACAGGTCCAGACACGCCAGCGCCGCAGCACCTGCACCCGACGCAACCAGCTTCACTTCTTCAATCTTCTTGCCGACCACGACGAGGCCGTTCGTGATAGCAGCCGCGACTACGATAGCCGTGCCGTGCTGGTCGTCGTGGAACACCGGGATCTTCATGCGCTTGCGGCATTCGCGCTCAACAATGAAGCAATCCGGCGCCTTGATGTCTTCCAGGTTGATGCCGCCAAACGTGGGCTCCAAAGCGCAGATGACGTCGACGAGCTTCATGGGGTCCATCTCGTTCAGCTCGATGTCGAACACGTCGATACCGGCGAACTTCTTGAACAGCACGGCCTTGCCTTCCATCACCGGCTTCGATGCCAGCGGGCCGATGTTGCCGAGCCCGAGCACCGCAGTGCCGTTGGTCACGACGCCGACCAGGTTGCTGCGCGCGGTAAAACGCGCGGCATTCAGCGGATCGGCGACGATTTCCTCGCACGCGAACGCCACGCCCGGTGAATAAGCCAGCGCGAGATCGCGCTGGTTGATCATCTGCTTGGTGGGGGCAATCGCGATTTTGCCGGGAGTCGGAAACTCGTGGTAATCGAGCGCGGCTTCGCGGAGTTTGGCTTTGGCGTTATCGGCTGGAGTGGTCATGAGGCGTCGGTCTGAAGGCAAGATTAGAATACAAGTTCGAATGCATTGTAGCGCCAATCAAAGTCCGTCCCGACCGGTGATACCGGCAATACACGGCACATAGCCCATTTGGACAAGGCCTGGAAAACCACCATGAGCGCCAAGCCGGCAGCGGGTTACGCCGCAACGTTCCCTTATTAAGATGAAACGCGCGCCAACACGCGCGCATCGTCTCCAACCTCGCCCCTCGACATTTGCCGGATCGCCGATGCTCTCAGAGTTTTCCCTGATCGAACGATATTTCTCCCAGCCTGCCGCCGCATTTCCATCAACGGGCGATGACCCGAACGCGACGCTCGGCATCGGGGACGACTGCGCGCTGCTCGCGTCGCAACCCGGTCAGCACTTGGCAATTTCCACCGACATGCTCGTCTCGGGCCGCCATTTTTTCCCCGATGTCTCCCCGTGGTCGCTAGGTTACAAAGCGCTGGCGGTGAATCTGTCGGACCTGGCCGCCATGGGTGCGAAGCCGCGCGCGTTCACCTTGGCGCTGTCAATGCCGAAAGCTGATGAAAGCTGGCTCGAAGCATTCAGCGGCGGTCTATTTGAAATGGCGAACCGATACGGCTGCGAGCTGATCGGCGGCGATACCACCGGTGGTCCTCACGTCACCATCAGCATCACCGTGTTTGGCGACGTGCCCGCCGCGCAGGCGCTGCGTCGTGACGCGGCTCGCCCGGGCGACGACATCTGGGTGTCCGGCGTGCTTGGTGGCGCACGTGCCGGGCTCGGCATCCGCCGCGGCGAATGGTCGCTAGACAGCGCTGCCAACGAAGCTATCGCCATCAATGCGCTCGAACAGCCGGAGCCGCGCGTGGCGCTCGGCATCGCGTTGCGAGGCGTCGCTCACGCTGCGCTCGATATCTCCGACGGCCTCGCTGGTGACCTGCTCCATATATTGAAGCGCTCGAAGATGCGGGCGACGGTGAATATCGATCAGATACCGCGCTCCGAAACCCTCGCCACGCTGCCGGAAACCACGCAGCGGCGTTGCATCCTGGCGGGGGGCGACGACTACGAGCTCTGCTTCACCGCGCCGGTCGCCGCAAGGACCGAAATCGAGCGGACAGGAACGGCGCAGAAAGTTTTGGTGACGCGTATCGGTACAATCGAGGGTCCGGCCACCGAGAGTCCAGCGGCATCTGGCGCGCCGAGCAAGCGTCCAGAGCCAGCGGCCATCGACTGGCGCGACAACACTGGTCCGGTTTCCTTTCTGGACACGGGCTTCGACCATTTTCATGCAGACTGATCCGATCATCGACACAATCGACGACACACCACGCCCGAAACCATCGCGCCGTACCAGCGCGCGCTTCATGCTGTCGCATCCGCTGCATATCCTGTCGCTCGGCTTCGGCAGCGGCTTGTCGCCGATCGCGCCCGGCACGGTCGGCACCTTGTTTGCATGGGTGTCGTTCGTGGTCTTCAACCCGCACCTGACGGTCGCCGAATGGGCCGTGCTGATCGCCGCGGGCTTCGTGGCCGGCTGCTGGTTCTGCGGTTTCACGGCGAAGAAAATGGGCATTTCCGATCCGTCGCCGGTGGTGTGGGACGAGATCATCGCGTTCTGGCTGGTGTTGCTGTTCGTCACGCCGGCTACGTTCACGGGACAGTTGTGGGCGTTCATCGTGTTCCGTTTCTTCGACATGGTGAAACCGCCGCCCATCAGTTATTTCGACCGCCAGTTGAAAGGCGGTTTCGGCATCATGTTCGACGATATCGCCGCTGCTTTCTTCACGCTGCTCGTGATTGCGCTATGGCGCATGACCATTTGATTTCCGTGTTGCCTGCATCTCACGTTTCCGACCGCCCCCACCCGAGGCTTTGCCATGGCTACCGATAACGTCGTCCACCAGCTCGCCATCCGTGCCGGCAACAAACTGCGCGACGAGCGTTTGATGCTCGCGACCGCCGAGTCGTGCACCGGCGGGATGGTCGCCGCCGCCATGACCGACATTTCCGGCAGCAGCGCGTGGTTCGAGCGTGGTTTCGTCACCTATTCGAATGCCGCGAAAACCGAGATGATCGGCGTGCCGGCCGACATGATCGAACGTCACGGCGCGGTCAGCGAGCCGGTCGCCAAAGCCATGGCGCAAGGCGCGCTGAGGAATAGCCGGGCGCAGGTATCGCTGTCGATTACGGGTGTGGCGGGGCCGGGTGGCGGCACGGAAACAAAGCCTGTTGGCATGGTGTCTTTTGCGTGGAGCAACCGCTTGCACACGTCGGTGGAGACGCAGCAATTCAAAGGCGATCGCGAGCAGATTCGCACCCAGGCGGCAGCGTACGCGCTGCGCGGCTTGCTGGAACTATTGGAACGCAGGGAACGGTGAGTAGACGGTGATCGAGCGGATGGCGGCAAGACAGGTTGACCAGGGTGACACGGGAACGGCCATGCACGGACGGGGTTGCTGATGCCGGCCTTTGTGTACGACACGGCTCAAATCATCAAGTGGCTCGGCTCGCAGACCGTTGCCAAGGCACGCGGGTATGTGGACGAAGTGACGCGTCTGCACTGGGATGACGACGTCCTGCGTGCCCATGTTCAAGGGACGCAACGCCAGCCTTACACCGTCGAGGTGATGTTCAATGATCACGACGGCGCGGTTTCAGCGCAAGGCCATTGTTCCTGCCCGGTCGGATTCGGCTGCAAGCACGCCGCCGCCGTGTTGCTCGCGAGCGCGGCTGACCGACCGCGCGAATCTGAAGGCGTGCGCCCGGAAGTGGCGGGCTGGCTTGAAGGATTCCGCTCGCGCTTTGCCTCCACTCGCAATACGTCCGCAAAAAAACCCGGTGAATCGAACGGTGCGCTTGCGCTGGCTTATGTGCTGGGAACGTCGCGCGTCATGCGCACCGCCGAGATCGCGCTCCACAAAGTGCGGCTCAGTCCCGACGGTTCGTTCCAGACGCTCGACCGGCCGTGGACCAATCTGGATGCGGCGCTTGTCAAGCAGCCGAAGTTCGTCAGCGATGAAGACATGACCATCGTTCGGGGCCTCGTCATTGGACGCACCCGCAACGATTTCGGTGGCTTTGGATTGCATGGCGCAGAAGGCGCGGACCTGCTGCAGCGCATGCTGGCGACAGGACGGCTGTTCAGCGCCATGCCGGCTGACCACGACACGTCGGCGCCGCGCCGGCCGCTGCGTGAAGGTGAGCAACGCCCGGGACGAATCGAGTGGACGCCTGATCCGGACGATCGCGTGCGGCCGGTGCTGCAAACCGACCCGCCCGCCACGCTGGTCATTCCCACCGAACCGCTGTGGTTCGCCGACGCGCAAACGCTTGAAGCGGGCGTCGTGGATATGCCGCAACCCGCGCGGCAACTGGCCGACTATTTGTCGATGCCGCCCATCTCGCTGGCCGAAGCGCCGCTGGTCAGCGCCATGCTGCGTGAAGTCGACTCCGACCTGCCTCCGCCGCCGGAGCCGGAAACGCTGAACGTGCGCGTTATCGATGTGGAGCCGGTGCCGGTGCTCCTGCTCGATACACGTCCCGTCAACAGCAGTTGGCGCTCCCGCGACGAGCGCACTGCGGCAAACGTGCTCGACTTTGCGCTGGTGACTTTCGATTACGACGGTTTCAGCATCGACCCCACGCGGGCCACCACGGTCATGCGGTCCACGTCCGGCGAGATGGTTCAGGTGAGGCGTCGTCACGATGTGGAAGCGCGCTATCTCGCCTCGCTCTACGATCTTGGCTTCCGCCAGATTCCATCGCATCAGCGTTTTGGACCCAAGCCCATTCCGAGCGGCGTGATCGGCTTGCCCGTGCCCGACGCGTGGGCCGTATTCACTAACGACGCGCTGCCCGAGTTGCGGGAGAACGGCTGGCGCGTGAGCATGTCGCCGGAATTTCGCTTCGATTTCATCGAGATCGATGACATCGAGGGCACTGCGCGCCAGGGAACCGATGGCTGGTTCGACCTGGAACTCGGCATTGCCGTGGGCGATCGGAGCGTCCGGCTCGAACCGCTTCTGGCTGACCTGTTTCAGCGCGACCGGCGCTGGCTGGCTGGCGCTATCGATTCAATTCCTGACGAAGAAGGCATCGAACTCAAGACCGATCTCGGCGAGCGCCTGCGGGTGCGGGCGGCACGGATCAAGCCTGTGGTGCGCGTGCTGATCGATCTCTTCGATACTATCGGCACGCATCCGCTGCGCGTTTCCGAACAGGACGCGGGACGACTGGAAGCGCTCACCGACACAGCCCGTTGGCAGTTTCACGGCGACCTCTCCATTCGCGAGCTTGCGCAGCGTTTGCAGGAAGGGCCGGGGCTGCGGGAAGTGCCCGTGCCGCGCGGCTTGCATGCCGAGCTTCGGGTGTATCAGCGCGAGGGGCTCAACTGGATGCAGTATTTGCGCGAGCGCAATCTGTCGGGTGTTCTCGCCGATGACATGGGTCTCGGCAAGACCGTGCAGGCGTTGGCTCACATTTTGGTCGAGAAGGAATCGGGACGGCTGGACCGGCCGGTGCTGGTCGTGTTGCCGACCACGCTGGTTCACAACTGGCGTGAGGAAGCGAAGAAGTTCGCGCCTGATCTGCGCGTGCTGGATCTGCATGGCCCGCAGCGCAAGGAACGTTTCGATCAGATTGACGAGCACGATCTCGTGTTGACCACGTACCCGCTGCTGTGGCGCGATCAGGCGATGTTGTCGCTGCACGAATATCACCTGCTGATCCTCGATGAAGCGCAGATTGTGAAGAACGTCGCGACGAAGGCCGCGAAGGGCATTCGCGATTTACGCGCGCGGCATCGGTTATGTTTGACTGGCACGCCGCTGGAAAACCACTTGGGCGAGTTGTGGGCGCAATTCGATTTCTTGCTGCCCGGGTTCCTTGGAACGCAGAAAGATTTCACGAAGCGTTGGCGCACGCCGATCGAAAAATACGATGACCCGGTGCGGCGCGATTTGCTGGTGCGCCGGATTCGGCCGTTCATGCTGCGTCGAAGGAAAGATGAAGTCGCGAACGAATTGCCGCAGAAAACGACCATCGTGCGGACCGTGGCGCTCGAGGGTGCGCAGCGCGATTTGTACGAGACCGTGCGGATTGCGATGCAGGAAAAAGTGCGGATGGCGGTCGCGGATCAGGGATTGGCGCGCAGCCACATTGTCGTGCTCGAGGCGTTGCTGAAGTTGCGGCAGGTTTGCTGCGATCCGGCGTTGGTGAAGTTGGCGCGGGCGGGCGGTGTGGAGGAATCGGCGAAGCTCGATTTGTTACTCGATATGCTGCCGGAGTTGCTTGAAGAAGGACGTCGGGTGCTGCTGTTTTCGCAGTTCACGGGCATGCTGGCGATCATTGCCGCCGCGCTCGATGAAGCGGGGCTTCCGTATGTGACGCTGACTGGCGATACGACTGACCGGATTACGCCGGTGACGCGCTTTCAGGATGGTGAGGTGCCGTTGTTCCTGATCAGCCTGAAGGCGGGTGGCGTGGGGTTGAATTTGACTGCTGCAGACACGGTGATTCATTACGATCCGTGGTGGAATCCGGCGGCGGAGAATCAGGCGACGGACCGGGCACATCGGATTGGGCAGTTGAAGCCGGTGTTTGTCTACAAGCTGATTGTGGCGGGGAGTATTGAAGAACGGATTGTGGCCATGCAAGGCCGCAAAGCCGCTCTCGCCGATAGTATTTTGCGTGAGGACGCGGCTGGAGCAGCGAAATTTTCTGCCGAGGATATTGAGGCGTTGCTGGCGCCAATGCCGGCGGTTTGAGGGTGCTCGCGCCGGTGGACGGGAGGGGTTTGGTCGGGGTTGGTGCCGGGGTGCTAGGTTCTGGCTTTAGTGGGCGGAGTCAATGCCGGGTTGCTAGGTTCTTGCGTTAGCGGTCGGAGTCTATTCCGGGTTGCTGCTCTCTAGGTTGGTGGTTTGCTTAGGTTCGCTAATCTTTTTATCACTATTAGCCACTGCGCGTGGCGGCGCGTCATTTCTTGGTCCTTAGCGACAAAGAAACGAAGCAAAGAAAGCGCTTTCACCGCTCTACCCTAAAGTGTCCACAGCGTGCAGTTCCATTTCATGGGTGCCCCAAAAGCACGGTGCTCGCCAGAGCTTAGGATGTGTGAACCCCTCCTTCTCGCGAATCCTGACAGTAAAACGCTTCGCCCCGTACGCTCTCGGGCAAGCACCCGTGCCTCACAATCCGATCGGCCTTACGCGTTTGTGCGACTCCACTTCGTTTGCGAACCTAGCCGTCCGGTTTGCGCAGCAATCCCCGTGAAACAGCCTACTTCGTGAGCTTTGGCAGTTTGGTTGCGAGCTCTGCCCAGCAATTTCATGGACTACATTTCGGCCGGATGCAGATTGATTGCCTCTTTTTTTGAGCGTTTGTTTAGCCCGCATATTATTTATTGCCGGCTACGGCCTCACGCATTTTTATGACGCAATTTCTTGGCGGGTTGCCGACATGGTTCCGTATGCGAACCTATTTGGCGGGTGGTTTACGCGGATAGCGCGAGGTGCCCCTTGGCAGGTTCAAACACTGGTGGCGCAGCGTGGGGTATCCGTGTTCGGAGAAAGAGGGTTTCACACATCCGTGGCTCTTGCGAGCACCGTGCTTTTGGGGCACCAATGAATGAAAACTGCACGCTGTGGACACTTAGGGTAGTGCTGTTAAAAGCGCTTTCTTTGCTTCGTTTCTTTGTCGCTAAGGACCAAGAAATGACGCGCCGCCACGCGCAGTGGCTAATAGTGATAAAAAGATTAGCGAACCTAAGCAAACCATTACCCTGGAGAGCAGCAACCCGGCAATGACCCCGACCGCTAACGCCAGAACCTAGCAACCCGGCATTGACCCAGAACCGCAAACCCCCAAACCCGCGCCAGCCCCTTTCGGTCCACCGGCGCGAGCGAAAAACCAAGTCGCGAATGAAAAACTAAACCACTACAGTCTGAGCTTCACCAGCAAGCGATTCCCTCACCACGCCGATCGACCAAACCTGCTCGCCCGCAGCCGACAAAAGCCCCGTCGCGGCTTCAGCGTCGCCAGCGGCCACCACAACGACCATCCCGATTCCGCAGTTAAACACCCGGTGCATCTCCGCATCAGCCACACCGCCGTGCTTCTGCAGCCACGAGAACAACGGCGGCAACGGCCACGCCCGGTGATCCAACTCGACCGTCAAACCATCACGCAAAACCCGCGGAATATTCTCGACCAGCCCGCCACCGGTGATATGCGCCATGCCCTTCACGGCCATTTGCGACATCAGCGACAACAACGGCTTTACGTAAATATGCGTAGGCGCCATCAACGCGTCAGCAAGCGAACGGCCATCGAAATCAGCATTCAGGTCAGGCTGCGCGCGCTCAATGATCTTGCGCACCAGCGAATACCCGTTCGAATGAATTCCCGAAGAAGCAAGTCCCAACACGACATCGCCCGGCTGAATGGTCGAGCCATCGATAATCTTGCTTTTCTCAACCGCGCCCACCGCAAACCCGGCCAGATCGTACTCACCGTCCGGATACATGCCCGGCATTTCGGCGGTTTCACCGCCAATCAACGCACATCCGGCCAGCTCGCAACCCTGCGCAATGCCCTGCACCACGGTCGCAGCCGTATCCACGTCCAGCTTGCCGCACGCGAAATAATCGAGGAAAAACAACGGCTCGGCACCCTGCACCAGGATGTCGTTGACGCTCATGGCGACCAGATCCTGGCCGACCGTGTCATGCTTGTTCAGTTGAAAAGCCAGCCGCAGCTTCGTACCCACGCCGTCGGTGCCGGAGACCAGCACCGGCTCTTTGTATCGTTTAGGTACTTCAAACAGCGCGCCGAACCCGCCAATTCCCCCCAACACGCCATCGCGCATGGTTTTCTTGGCAAATGGCTTGATCCGGTCGACAAGCGCGTCGCCGGCATCGATGTCCACGCCCGCGTCGCGATAGGACAAACCTTGGGCGTCTGGGGCGGATTTCGGTTGATTCATGGGGGATCGGCGAGAAGGTCGGTAAAATGAGATTTTAACCGATGCCAGCCGCCCGGCCGCATTTCTCGCAGTTCGCGGCCCTGACTCCGAAAGACCGCACCAAACCCTTTTCGAGACACGCGCCCATCCGGCTGGAAACTCGACCCCGCGCTCAACGCCTTTCGCCACGGTTTAAACCCGGCATTGGCCCGCTGAGCGCGCCGCTTTTCAAGATACGCCCTGACGGAACCGATTGCCCGTGCAACGCCAACTGACGCTCGATCTCGGCACGCCGCCGCTCGCCACCTTCGATAATTTTTTCGCCGCCGGCAACCACGAACTGGTGACCCGCCTGCGCGAACTCGACGGTGCGCTCGCTGCCGGCCCCGTGGCCGACCGGACCTTCTATGTATGGGGGGAAGCCGGCAGCGGCCGCAGCCATCTGCTGCAGGCGCTGGTGCACGAAGCGAACGGCCGGGCGCGCTTTCTGAGCCCGCAAGCGCCGCTGGCCGCGTTCACGTTCGACCCCAAGGCGAGCATCTACGCCATCGACGATTGCGAACGGCTGTCAGGCGCGCAGCAAATCGCGCTCTTCAACCTGTTCAACGAGGTGCGCGCGCATCCGGCCAGCGCGCTGGTGGCAACGGGCAATGTGGCGCCGCTGGGGTTATCGGTGAGAGAAGATTTGCGCACGCGCCTCGGCTGGGGACTTGTATTCCAGCTCACGCCCCTCTCCGACGAAAGCAAAGCCAGCGCGCTGAAACACGCGGCGCGCGAGCGCGGCATTGCGCTGGCTGACGACGTCCCGGCTTACTTGCTCACGCATTTTCGCCGCGACATGCCCAGCCTGATGACCTTGCTCGACGAACTCGACCGCTTTTCGCTGGAACAAAAGCGCGCCGTGACGCTGCCGTTATTACGCACGATGCTCGCCGCAAAAGAAGACGATGCACCGCGTCCGCAAACTGAGCTTTTTTAGCCCTTTTTCAAGGCCATCATCCCCGCCGCGAGCACCCAGCGAACGCTTCCACCCGCTTCAAGTAAAATGCGCTCCCATGAACCTAGCCCTATTTGATCTCGATCACACGCTCATCCCAACAGACAGCGACCACGAATGGGGTCGCTTCATGGCGAAGCTCGGCATTGTCGACGCTGAGAAGTTCGCCAAGCAAAACGACGCGTTCTACGAAGATTACAAAGCTGGCACGCTCGATATCCACGCCTACCTGACCGCCCAGCTTTCACCGCTCGCCCAACATCCGCGGGCGCAACTGGACGACTGGCACGCGCAATTCATGCGCGAGATCATCACGCCGGCCATCGCTCCAGCGGCACTCGAACTCGTGCGCAAGCACCAGGAAGCCGGCGATTTGTGCTGCCTCGTCACCGCCACGAACGCGTTCATTACGGCACCGATCGGCCGGGCGTTCGGAATTGAAGCACTGATCGCGTGCGAGGTCGAAACGGTCGACAATATCCCCAACGGCGAGCTGACCGGCCGCGCCACGGGTACGCCGAGCTATCGCGAGGGCAAGATCGTGCGCACCGAAGCGTGGCTCGCGTCCATGGGAAAAAACCTGAACGACTTCGAACACAGCTACTTCTACAGCGACTCGCACAACGACATTCCTCTTCTCGAGAAAGTCACCGACCCGATCGCGACCAATCCCGACGACACCTTGCGCGCGCATGCGCAATCCCGCGGCTGGCGCATCCTGGAAATCTTCTCCCCACGTGATTAAAAAACTCATCCGCAAGCTGTTCGGCCAGGAAAGCGCCAAAGAAGAAGCTCCGGCAACCGCCCCGCTCTCCGACGATGTAAAACCCGCCCGCAAGAGCACGCGCAAAAAGGCTGCGCCAGCAACGACGAAGCGCGATCCCAACGTGCCGGTGATCCTGTCGGCGGACGTCCACGGCATCGACCCGGCGCTGATCTCGAAGAACGCGATTCGCGTGACCGATGGGCTGCAGCAAGGCGGGCATCGCGCGTTTATCGTCGGCGGCGCCGTGCGCGACTTGCTGCTGAACGTGGCGCCAAAAGACTTCGACGTTGCAACAGACGCCACGCCGGACCAGGTGCAGAAGCTGTTCCGCCGCGCGCGCATCATTGGCCGTCGGTTCCAGATCGTGCACGTGCAGTTCGGCCAGGACATCATCGAGACATCGACGTTTCGCGCGCTCGTCGATACCCCCGCTGACGCCCCGCCTTCACCGCCGCCGCCACGCTTGCGACGCGGCGAGATGGACACGCGCACGCATGCAGTCGATGCCAGCGGCCGCGTGCTGCGCGACAACGTGTGGGGCGAGCAGCACGAAGACGCCACGCGCCGCGACTTCACGATCAACGCCATGTATTACGATCCGGCCACGCAAACCGTGCTGGATTATCACGACGGCATGGCCGACATCCGCGCGCGTTTGCTGCGCATGATTGGCGACCCGGCTACGCGGTATCGCGAAGATCCGGTGCGCATGCTGCGCGTCGTGCGGTTTGCAGCGAAGCTTGGCTTCGAGATCGAGCCAGCGACGCGTGCGCCGATCGCGGAACTGGCCGGCCTGATCAGTAACGTGCCGGCCGCGCGTCTCTTCGATGAAATGCTCAAGCTCCTGCTCTCAGGCCACGCGCTCGCGTGCCTGACGCGGCTGCGTGCGGAAGGTTTGCATCACGGCGTATTACCGCTGCTCGATGTGATCTTCGAGTCCCCGCACGGCGAGAAATTCATCACGCTCGCGCTGACCAATACCGATGAACGCGTGCGCGCCGGCAAGGGTGTATCGCCGGGATTCCTGTTCGCCACGCTGCTCTGGAACGACATGCAAACGCGCTGGGAACAGTTCATCGCAGCCGGTGAATTTCCCGTGCCCGCGCTGCATCGCGCGATGGACGACGTGCTCGACATGCAGACGGAAAAACTCGCTATCCATAAGCGCTTTTCATCGGATATGCGCGAGATATGGGGTCTGCAACTTCGGCTCGAAAAACGCTCGGGCAGAAGCGCGATGAAGCTGCTGGAACACCAAAGGTTTAGGGCGGGTTATGATTTCCTCCTGCTGCGATGCGAATCGGGCGAACTGGATGCATCGGTTGGCCAGTGGTGGACAGATTTCATCGAAGGGGACGCTGCTGCACGAGAGTCACTGCTCTCGGAAGGCGGGAAGGACCGGGCACCCAAGAAACGACGGCGGCGTAGCAGCAACGCCAAAAGCCGCAGGCCGGGTGACGGAATGGAGGGCGGCGCGAGCACGGAAGGGTCAGCTCGCGACAATCGCGAAGAGCGTGACGTGCGGGATGTACGTGATGTGCGGTATGGCGACGAAAGCGGTGGCCAGCGCGACGATTGACACAGACCGTACGCGTTTTTACGTTTTGATTAACGCGTGTGAGTCGTGTTTCGCCGAATGACAGTCGTAGGATTCATGCCATGACGGTAGCTTATCTGGGCCTGGGCGCAAACCTTGGTGACGCGCGCCAGACCCTGAAAGACACAGTGGTGTGTCTTGCTCAGCAACACACGATCACCGTGCTCGCGAAGTCGAGCCTCTATCGCACCGCGCCCATTGACGCCGGTGGCGACGACTACTTCAATTGCGTCGTGAAGATCGATACCACGCTGCCCGCACGCCAGTTGCTGCGGCTGTGCCACGGCGTGGAAAGCCATTTCGGACGCGAGCGGCCGTATAGAAACGCGCCGCGCACACTTGATATCGACATCTTGCTGTACGGCGATTCCTGTATCGAGGAAGCCGATCTCGTCGTGCCCCACCCTCGTCTCACCGAGCGCGCGTTTACACTCGTGCCGCTGATCGAACTCGACCGCGATGTGGTCATCGCCCAACGCGGCCGCGCCGATGCCTTTCTCGCCTCGGTTCAGGATCAGCGCATTGAAAAAGTGGCGACACATCAGTGCCCGCTATTCGCTTCCCGCTGCACTTCGCGTCGCGAAGCCTAAAAATTTGCGACGCGAAGCCTGGAACCAGGCGACGTGAAGCCTGAAAGGTGAATAGCCCATGACCATGTCGCCCCTCACCGTCACCGCGCCGCAATTGCGGCCGCCGCATCGGTATATCGCGATAGAAGGGCCTATTGGCGTCGGCAAGACCACGCTGGCGCGCTTGCTTGCCGAACGCTGGTCAATGCGCACGTTGTTCGAACGCCCGCAGGAGAACGTGTTTCTCGAGCGGTTTTATCGCGACAACACGCGTTACGCGCTGCCCACGCAATTGCAGTTTGCATTGCAGCGCACGCAGCAAACGCAGGAGATCGCAACGGCGCTGGCGGGCGCGCCGACACCAGGACACTTGGGGCAAAACACCAACGCGCCGCTGATCACCGACTTCATCACCGATAAAACCGCGCTGTTCGCGCGTCTCACGCTGCCCGACGACGAGTTGGAGTTGTTCCGGGAAATCACCAGGCGGATTGATACTTCCGCGCCCGCACCGGATCTGGTCGTGTACTTGCAGGCCAGTCCCGAAGTCTTGTTCGCGCGCATTCAAAAGCGCGCGGTGCCAATGGAACTGCAGATTCCCGACGCCTACCTGCGCGCCCTTTGCGACGCCTACAATGACTTCTTCTATCACTACGACGCCACACCGCTCTTGACGGTGAACGCCGAGCATTTGAATCCGCTGGAATCGGACGCCGATCTGGCGCTGCTGGTAGACCGCATTGAAACCATGCGTGGGCGCAAGGAATTCTTTGTCAAGGGCACGTCACTTTAAGTCCGTCCGGCTTGCGCGCAGGCGCGCCGTCTCATATCTAGTCGATGTGGAAATTCTCATGGCTTATTTGCAGGAAACCAGCCGCTCCGCGATTACCGTCCCGAAGCTTCGGACCATGCGCGACGCCGGCGAAAAAATATCGATGCTCACATGCTACGACGCGAGTTTCTCCGCGCTGCTGGATCGTGCCGGCGTCGACGTATTGCTGATCGGTGATTCGCTTGGAAACGTGCTGCAAGGGCATGGCACGACGCTGCCCGTGACGCTGGCCGATATCGCGTATCACACCGCTTCGGTCGCACGCGGCAACAAGAACGCACTGGTTGTCGCCGATATGCCGTTCGGTACGGTCGGCTCGCGCGAGGAAACTTACGCGAACGCCGTGCAGTTGATGCGCGCGGGTGCGCAGATGGTAAAGATTGAAGGCGGTGAATGGGTCGCCGATACCGTCAAGTTTCTCGTAGACCGGTCAATTCCGGTTTGCGGTCATGTCGGGTTGACGCCGCAATCGGTGCACGCGTTTGGTGGGTTCAAGGTGCAAGGAAAAACCGATGCCGGCGCCGAACAAATGCGCCGCGATGCTCTGGCGTTTCAGAACGCCGGCGCACAATTGCTGGTGATCGAAGCAGTGCCTACGCTGCTGGCCAGCGAAGTGACGCAACAGTTGGTCATCCCGACGATCGGCATTGGCGCGGGGATCGAATGTTCGGGCCAAGTGCTCGTGCTGCACGACATGCTCGGTATTTTCCCCGGCAAACGGCCGCGCTTCGTCAAAGACTTCATGCAAGGGCAGCCGAGTATTCTTGCGGCAGTCGAGGCGTATGTTCGCGCTGTCAGGGAAAAAACTTTCCCCGGGCCGGAGCATACGTTTTAAGAGGGTTTATGCCGAGACGGCGTGGTTGTGTGCCACGCCGCCTAGCTCAACAACTTCAATCGCGCCGGCACCGCGCCACGCAGCGCGTTACAAATCATCAACGATTCCGCGCGGTCCAGGTCCTCCCGCGTCAGGGTGCGTTCCTCTGCACCCAGTTCCTCGATCAACACGCCACGCATCACGCCGGGCAATAATCCTGCGTCGAGCGGCGGCGTGATCCAACGGCCATCGAGTTTCACGAAGACGTTCGACCGCCCGCCTTCCGTCAACTCTCCACGCTCGTTGAAAAACAGCATGTCAAAGGCGCCTAGCGATTCGGCCTCACGCCACGCGCGGTCGTACTCTTCACGCGACGTTGTCTTGTGCCTGAGCAACGGATCATCCGCCGATCGAGCTGCGAAGCCGTGCTCCGATGCCTGCAACACGTCGACGGTGGGTGCCGCCAACGGCACGAGCCGCGCACTTGTTACGGTAATCTCGCCGCTTTTGCCCAACGCAATCCGCAACCGATAACCCGCTTCCGCTTCGAAGCCCGCGCAGGTTTCATCAACACGCTTTTGCAACAACTCCAGGTCAAGCGGAAAGCCACACCACTTCGCACTCGTCTCAAGCCGGGAACGATGGCGATCCCAATGGCGTATCCCCTGCTCCTTGGTCGCGAACGTGGTCTCGAACAGATCGAAACCCGGATCGGAGCCGGTCAGGAATCGAGCCTTCAATTGGCACTCCTCGAATTCATCGGCGGCAACGCTATCAAGCACAATACCTCCGCCAACACCCATCTTGCCTCTGCCCTGCTGAATTTCCAGCGTCCGGATCGGCACGGACAAGCAGAAGTCCCGGCTCGTTTCTATCCAACCGATCGCGCCCGTATAAATGCCGCGCGGCGTGCTTTCCAGCGCGTCAATCAATTGCATCGTCTTGTGCTTCGGCGCGCCCGTAATTGAGCCACAAGGCAAAAGTGCCCGGAGGATATCGGCGAACGTGGTGTTGAGAAGCAAGCGCGCTTCAACCGTCGATGTCATCTGCCAAACCGACTTGTATGGCTCAACCGAAAACAAGCGCGGCACCTGGACACTTCCTGTGACCGCGACACGCGACATGTCGTTACGCAGCAAGTCCACGATCATCACGTTTTCCGCGCGATTTTTTGGATCGAGCCGCAACCATTCCGGGTCCGCGCTGCGGGGCGCGGTGCCTTTCATGGGACGGGCGCGGAGCACGTCGCCCTGGCGCTGGATGAACAACTCGGGTGAACACGAGAGCACATCGCGTCCATCGGGCAGCGCGATCAGCGCGCCATAACGCACCGGTTGGCGTTCCCGCAGCCGCCGATATAACCCGACGATCGAGCCGAATACATCGAAGGCGAGACGGAACGTGTAGTTGATCTGATACGAATCGCCGGCGTGCAACGCTTCCTGGACAGCCGCAATCGCCTGCTCGTACGCGTCCCGCGACACACTTGCTTCGATATTCGCCACACCCGCCACAGAAGCCTGATCGGCCAGGCCGTTATCACGCGTGGCAAGCCATTGATTCGCCTCACCGCGCGATAACAGCGTGCACTCGCGGAACAATAAAAAGCGCAGCGCGGCTTCGCCGGGCTGCGCTAACTGGAGGTTGCGGCCGAATTCATAGTCCGCGAGCACGACGGCGTGCAATCCGTCGTGGAGGTCCGCTCCAACACTCGCGCACACTTCATCGAGTTGCGCGGCGTCGTGACACGAGCGTTCGTGCAAGAAGCTGGCGTAAAGGCGACTCGACCGCCTTTCGGCGGTCGAGTCGCAATCGTCGAGCAGCGCGAAAACCTCGCTGCGTTGCTGCATGATCATTACCTTAGTCGACGGAATCTTAATCGAAGAAACTCTTCACCCGATCGAACCAGCTCTTGCTTTGCGGACTGTGACGCGCGCCGCCTTCGGTTAGTGAGCGCTCGAACTGCTTGAGCAGATCGCGTTGCTGGTCAGTAAGCTTGACCGGCGTTTCGACCTGTACGTGCACATAGAGGTCACCGGCAATGCTCGAGCGCAATCCCTTGATACCTTTGCTACGCAACCGGAACGTCTTGCCCGACTGCGTGCCTTCCGGCACGGTGAAACTCGCGCGGCCAGCAAGCGTAGGCACTTCGATCTCACCGCCCAGCGCCGCCGTGGTAAACGGAATTGGCATCTGGCAATGCAGGTCGTCGCCGTCGCGTTCGAACACCGAATGCTGCTTGATGTGAATCTCGACGTACAAATCGCCGCTCGGACCGCCGTTGATGCCCGGCTCGCCATTACCCGACGAGCGAATCCGCATACCGTCGTCGATGCCCGCCGGAATCTTGACTTCCAGCGTCTTCGTTTCCTTCACCTTGCCCGCCCCGTGGCAATGACCGCACGGCTCAGGAATGAAGGTGCCGGTGCCGTGACATTTCGGGCAAGTCTGCTGAATGCTGAAAAAGCCCTGCGACATACGCACGGTGCCTTGCCCCTGACACGTCGGACAGGTTTCCGGCTTGGTTCCGGCCTTCGCGCCCGAGCCCTTGCAAATCTCGCAATTCACCCAGCTCGGCACGCGAATTTGCGTGTCGTAGCCGTGCGCTGCCTGCTCCAGCGAGATTTCCATGCTGTAGCGCAAATCCGCACCGCGATAAACCTGCGGGCCCGCGCGCCCACGGCTGGCTCCCGCGCCACCACCGGCCGCCTGACCGAAGATATCGCCGAAGATATCGCCGAATGCATCGGCGAATCCGCCAAAACCTTGCTGGCCTGCACCAGCCATGTTCGGATCGACGCCGGCGTGCCCGTACTGATCGTAGGCCGCGCGCTTTTGCGGATCCGAGAGCATTTCGTAGGCCTCTTTGACCTCCTTGAAACGCGCTTCCGAATCCTTGTTATCCGGATTGCGGTCGGGGTGATGCTTCATCGCCAGCTTGCGATAAGCCTTCTTGATTTCGTCGTCGCTCGCATTCTTCGCGACGCCCATAACCTCGTAGTAATCCCGTTTCGCCATATCGGTTCAGCGCCACCGCGCCTGATCAGAAATCAGGTCCGGCGGCTCCCTCTTGGATGCCTGGAGTCTCGCGACTCATGTGGTTCGTCGACGCCTGGCCTTCGTGCGGGACTCGCGCGATCAAACGATGATCAGCGCGCTTGAGTCAACTCACCTGAATCAACCCGCACAAAACGCAGCGCCCTCTAAAAAACAACGTGCCCGGGAAGCCATTAGGCTCGCCAGGCGCGCTCTTCGTCTGTACGCTCAGTCGCGCACGAGACATTTTCCGTCGCGGTCTTGTGCAAAGCCGAAGCCGCACGAGACCGGTTCCTTCATCGACGAACTGCTGACGCGGTTCAATCGACTTAGTCCTTCTTCACTTCCTTGAAGTCGGCATCGACAACGTCGTCGTGCTGCTCTGGCGCCGCTTGCGCACCCGGGCCGCCTGCTGCGCCCGCCGCACCTGCCACCGCGCCCGCCGCACCTTGCGCTGCAGCCATGTCGGCGTACATCTTTTCGCCGAGTTTCTGCGACGCCGTTGACAGCGTTTCGATCTTCGCGTCGATCGCGGCCTTGTCGCTCGCCGTGCTCTTCAGCGCTTCTTCAAGATCCTTCAACGCCGCTTCGATCTTTTCCTTCTCTTCCGCTTCAACCTTGTCGCCGTATTCAGCCACGGCCTTCTTCGTGCTGTGCACCAGCGCGTCGCCCTGATTGCGCGAGTCGGCCAGTTCACGCAGACGGTGATCTTCGTCGGCGTTCGCTTCGGCGTCCTTCACCATCTTGTCGATCTCAGCGTCCGACAGGCCCGAGTTCGCCTTGATGACGATGCGGTTTTCCTTGCCCGTTGCCTTGTCCTTCGCGCCGACGTGCAAAATCCCGTTCGCGTCGATGTCAAAGCTCACTTCGATCTGCGGCGTACCGCGCGATGCCGGAGGAATGCCTTCGAGGTTGAACTCGCCCAGCAGCTTGTTGCCCGCTGCCATTTCGCGCTCACCCTGGAACACCTTGATCGTCACGGCGCTCTGGTTGTCATCAGCGGTCGAATAAACCTGTGCGTGCTTGGTCGGGATGGTCGTGTTTTTGTTGATCATCTTGGTCATCACGCCGCCGAGGGTTTCAATACCCAGCGACAACGGCGTCACGTCCAGCAGCAACACGTCCTTGCGATCACCCGACAGAACCTGGCCTTGAATCGCAGCGCCAACGGCCACGGCTTCGTCCGGATTCACGTCACGGCGCGGTTCCTTGCCGAAGAATTCCTTGACCTTTTCCTGCACCTTCGGCATGCGCGTCATACCGCCGACCAGGATGATGTCGTCGATTTCGCCGACCTTCACGCCTGCATCTTTAATAGCGATACGGCACGGTTCCATCGTGCGTTCGATCAGGTCTTCAACCAGCGACTCCAGCTTCGCACGCGTAATTTTCAGGTTCAAATGCTTCGGACCCGACGCGTCGGCCGTGATGTACGGCAGGTTGATTTCGGTCTGAGCGGCCGACGACAACTCGATCTTCGCCTTTTCAGCGGCTTCTTTCAGGCGTTGCAGTGCGAGCACGTCCTTCGACAGATCGACGCCTTGATCCTTCTTGAACTCGCCGATGATGTATTCAATGATGCGCTGGTCGAAATCTTCGCCGCCGAGGAACGTGTCGCCATTCGTCGAGAGCACTTCGAACTGCTTCTCGCCGTCAACATCCGCGATCTCGATGATCGATACGTCGAACGTGCCGCCGCCCAAGTCGTACACGGCAATCTTGCGATCGCCCTTTTCGTTCTTGTCCAGGCCGAACGCGAGCGCGGCTGCGGTCGGTTCGTTGATGATGCGCTTCACGTCCAGACCGGCAATACGGCCCGCGTCTTTCGTAGCCTGACGCTGGCTGTCATTAAAGTAGGCAGGAACCGTAATGACGGCTTCCGTCACTTCTTCGCCGAGATAGTCTTCAGCGGTCTTCTTCATTTTGCGCAGCACTTCTGCCGAAATTTGCGGCGGTGCCAGTTTTTGATCGCGGGCTTCGACCCAGGCGTCGCCGTTATCGGCGCGCACGATCTTATACGGCATCAATGCGATGTCTTTTTGCACTTCTTTTTCGTCGAAACGGCGACCGATCAACCGTTTGACTGCGTACAACGTGTTCTTCGGGTTCGTGACCGACTGACGCTTCGCCGGCGCACCGACGAGGATTTCGTTGTCGTCCACATAAGCGATGATCGACGGCGTGGTGCGCGTGCCTTCCGCGTTCTCAATCACCTTGACCGTGTTGCCTTCCATGATCGCGACGCACGAGTTCGTCGTGCCCAGATCGATACCAATGATTCTGCCCATTTTTATCACTCTCCTGACTTTGATTGCAGCGAGTCCGTTTTTGCGTTTCCGACGTGGCTCATAGTCGAATCGGCTAGCTGGACGCCCAAAATTTAACCCTGTACGCCAAATAAGAGCGTTCGCATCGATTTCAAGACCAAAAACCGATGCTTTTCCGCTTTTTTTCAGGCGATCTGAAACTTTCCCTGGAGAACCTGGCTCAAGCCTTCGCTTCGAGCGCCCGGATTTTCTCGCGAGCGGCGGCGACAGCGGCTTCGAACTGGCCAAGCCCATGCCATCCGGTGGCTCTTCCCAGGCGCTTGCCCCGGAAGAAGAAGAACCACGTTGGCACGCCATGCAACATGAAACGGCGACCGAGATCGCGATGCTCGTAGACGTTGCTGTGAAACCACTTCAACCCGAGCGCCAGGATCTCGTCCGGTTTTGCGAGCATCGCCTTTTTCGCGATTTCGCAGTTGAAGCACTCGAAACCCCAGAAAAACACGACGGCCAATTCGTCCGCCGCCGACTCAAGGCCGGCATTGAACGTCTCGGCACTCAGTTCCTGCATGTCGAAAACGGCAAACGCGGTGGCGTCGACAGGGATATTGGCCATGACTGTGACGTCTTTTGCCGAAACGCTTATTTCGGTGCGGCGACGGTGACCAGTGCCGGACGCAGAACGCGGTCAGCAATCACATAGCCCTTTTGCAGCACCGACACCACCGTGTTCGCATCTTGGTCGGCCGGCACCATGGAAATAGCCTGATGGCGATGCGGATCGAACTTCTCGCCAACCGGATTCACCTCGACGACACGGCCCTTTTCAAGCGCGGCAGTCAGTTGGCGCAGCGTCAGTTCAACACCTTCGCGGACTTTCGCCAGGTCGGTGGATGAATGCGTCAGCGCGGCTTCCAGGCTGTCGAGCACCGGCAGCAGATTCTCCGCGAAGTTTTCGATCGCGAATTTATGCGCCTTCTGCACATCTTCTTGTGCACGGCGCCGGACATTCTCGGTCTCGGCCTTCGCGCGCAAGAACTCTTCTTGCAACGACGCGGCACGCGCTTGCGCTTCAGCGAGCAATGCCACGGTTTCGTTTGCGTCGACGTTATCCGGGGAGGACGTCCCGTCCGGCGCGCCGGCTTGATGGATAGTTTGAGCCGCCGCGGTATCGTCGGCGGGCGTGGGGTTTTGGCTCGCGGTATTGTCTTGCGTGTTTTCCATGTCGCTAGAGATTTTGCAATGGGTGAAAACGGATGAAATCGGACCCGACGTTGCGGTTTCGATTCATCAAAAGGCTGCCGATGATAACCGCCAACTCAACGTTGCAAAAACACAACGGGGTCAATCGATAGTCAGTGCGCTTGAAGCGGGGACATCCTGCGCTCGTCCCAAGACCTTCATCTGAGGCTCAATCAAGCGTTTTCAAGGGGTTGCACGTGCTTTCCGGGGCTATTTCTAGTCTGCAGAAATGACCGGTTACAACCATTTTGAGCGCGTCATCAGATTCAGATTGAGCCGGTTGATTTGCTCGCCTACACTTCGAACATGCCTTCGGGAGCCCTAGTTAACCCTAACCTTACGAACGCCCGAATCCAAGTTTTTTTATCGCTAAAGCTCGTATCAAGCCCGCTCTAGCGCCCGTTTTTCAGAGCTGTTGCGTTACAGGGGGGGCCCAATGAAACTGACCTTTGCTATTGCGATCGTCGCGTTGGTACTCGTTGGTGGCACCACGACCATTTGTATGTCCGGTGCGGTCAACGACCACACTACGGAGTACGGCGGCGTCTCGGCCACCATGGAACACTTTTTCAGTCCGAACCTGAAAGTTTGTCGATAATGCGGCGGTCGCGCTTCGTTGGGCGACCCTGCAATGCCGCTGCCGGCTCACGATACGTCTTCCTCCGCTCGCTTTCCGCCACACGTTTTTCACGTCCAGGGTCCGTTTCCGCGTAAAGCGTCTGCGCAATGGGCGCCGGACCGCGCACTTCACAAATTCCCAGCACGTTCACTTGCCAAAGCACGTGTTCAATCTCGATCTCTACAAGATCGCCAACTCGCACGTCCTTCGACGGCTTCACGTTCGCGCCGCCAATGCGCACTCGGCCCTTCTCGACGGCGTCGCTGGCAAGGGAGCGCGTTTTGAAAAAGCGCGCTGCCCACAGCCATTTGTCGATACGAAGGCGCGCGCCCGGGTCGGTGGAGATCTGGTAGTTCACTAGCTCGTTCTATGCGGCTGCGCTAAGCGTTTGCGGCGCCTGCACCGGCCATCCCTGCAAGTGCTGCGCGACAATTTCGCCCAGCGCCTTGATCCACGCCGGCGATGCATTCAGACACGGAATCCGGTGAAATTCCATGCCGCCAGCGTGCAGGAATTCGTCGCGCACTTCAATGCCAATTTCCTCGATGGTTTCCAGACAATCCGACGTAAAACCTGGACAGAACACGTCCACTCGCTTCACGCCCGCCGCACCGAGTTCGGCGAGCGACGGCGCGGTATAAGGCTGCAGCCATTCCGCGCGGCCAAAACGCGACTGGAATGTCACCCGGCATTCGACCGGCGACAACCCGAGCGCCGCCATCAGCAACGAACCGGTCTGTTGACACTGATCGTGATATGGGTCGCCGAGATCCATGGTGCGTTTGGGAACGCCGTGGAAACTGAGCACCAGCCGGTCGCCGGCCGCAAAGTCCGGCTGGCCGTGCTGCCGCCAATAATCCCTAACTTGCTCGGCCAGCGCGCCAATGTAGGCCGGATGGTCGGCGTATTGGCGAATGGTGCGAATTTCCGGCTGATTGCGCACGCGCCGTAGGGCGTTGAATGCGTCATCGAACGCGGTGGCCGTGGTCGACGACGAATATTGCGGATACATGGGAACAAGCAGCACGCGCTCGGCGCCTTCCAGCTTGAGTTGATTCATCATGGCCGGAATGCCGGGCGTCCCGTAGCGCATGGCGTAGTCAACTATCACGTGATAGTCGTTCACCATGAACAACCGCCGCAATCCCTCCACCTGCTTTTCTGTGTTGACCCTCAGCGGCGAGCCTTCGGGCAGCCAGACCTGGGCATATTTTCTCGCTGACGCCCGGCTGCGAAACGGCAGAATGGCCAGCCGCAGGATCACTTGCCAGGCGAGCGCCGGAATCTCCACCACGCGCGGGTCCGACAAGAACTGCGCGAGGTACTTGCGCACGGCCTTGGCCGTGGGCGCGTCCGGCGTGCCGAGGTTGATCAGCAGCACCGCAACGCGATGCGAAGCGGAAGGCTGCGAAGGCAACTCGAGGTCGTAGCGCATAACGGAAAGAGGCCGTGAAGCCCGTGTAAGTAAGTGAAACCCATTATAGCGGCGGGTTTCGGAACGCAACATCGGCCGATCGGCCGAGTGGTGCACGGGGCTGTGGCAAGGCAAGATGGGTTGTCTGCCAGAGGGATCCACAGCATTTTGCGGGCCGCATCGGCAGACAACTTGTTGGCGCTTATTGCACTACTGCTGGCTACTGAGCGAGAGGGACAACAGGCGCGCGGTGATATCAACAATGGGAATGACGCGGTTGTACGCCATCCGCGTGGGTCCGATCACGCCCAGCGTGCCCACGATTTTCCCGTTCACTTCATAGGGCGCGGTCACCACGCTCATTTCCTCGATGGGCACGAGATTCGACTCGCCGCCTATAAATATCTGCACGCCTTGCGCGTGGCTCGAGACATCGAGTAATTGAAGGAGACTCGTCTTTTGGTCGAACACGTCAAAAAGCTTGCGCAGCCGCGCCATGTCGGAGGAAAGATCCGCGACTTCCAGCAGGTTGCGTTCGCCGGAAATCAGCAAGGTGTCGCCCTGATCCGTTTCGTCGACGCTCGCGGCCACCGCTGCCTGCATCAGCGAGGTCATGTCGCCGCGCAACGCGTCGATTTCCTCGCGCAGTCGGCGGCGTACTTCGTCGAAGGACAAGCCGGCGAAATTCGCGTTGATATAGTTCGACGCCTCGGTGAGCTGCGACGGCGAGTAGTCACGCTGGGTCGCCATGATGCGGTTCTGCACGTCACCTTCCGGCGTCACGATGATCAGCAGGATGCGCTTGTCGGACAGCCGCATGAACTCGATCTGCTTGAACATGTGACTGCGGCGCGGCGTGAGAATGACGCCGGCGAAGGTGGACAGGTTCGACAGCACGCTCGCGGCGGCGGCCACGATCTTCGCCGGTTCGCCGCCCTGCAGCTTGATCTTGACAGCGGAGGTCATGGCTTCGTCGTCGGTCGTTTCGACGGTGAGCATGGTGTCCACGAAGAGCCGGTAGCCGCGCGGCGTGGGAATCCGCCCCGCCGACGTATGCGGACTCACTACCAGCCCAAGGTCTTCCAGGTCCGACATGACGTTGCGGATGGTGGCCGGGCTGAGCTCGAGTCCGGAATAACGCGACAGCGTGCGGGAACCGACCGGCTGACCTTCGGCGATATAGCGCTCGATCAGCGTCTTGAGGAGGGTCTGGGCACGTGGGTCTAGCATGGGAAATTTTAGCTCAACGTGTAAGGAAGCAGCGAGCACACCAAATAGGCGATGCCGGTGGACGTCATTTTGTCATTCACCCGTCATCAATTCATGATCCACACCATTCTAGCGACAATTGCCCGTCACGCCCGGCGCTTAGCGTATACACAACCCGTAGCCGCGTCGGACGTGGCGCGCGGTTCTTTTCGACACTTACCTATGGTGTAATGCCGGCATGGAAATAGGTACCCAATTCAAGACTGTCGCGCTCGTGGGGCGCAACAATACGCCCGGCATCAGGGAGCCGCTGACGGCGCTCGCCGCGTGTATTGTGAAACGCGGCTTTGACGTCGTGTTCGAAGCAGAGACGGCGCATGACGTTGGCGTGACCGACTACCCCGCGTTGACCGCGCAGGAAATTGGCGCGCGTGCAGACGTGGCGGTCGTGCTCGGCGGCGACGGCACCATGCTCGGCATTGGGCGGCAGCTCGCGCCGTATCGCACGCCGTTGATCGGCGTCAATCACGGGCGGCTTGGGTTCATTACAGACATCTCGCTGGCCGAAATGCACGAGCTCGTGCCGCAGATGCTTGCCGGCAGTTTCGAGCGTGAAGAGCGGACCTTGCTCGAAGCGCGCATTGTCCGCGACGGCCGGCCGATCTATCACGCTCTGGCGTTCAATGACGTCGTGGTGAATCGAAGCGGCTTCTCGGGCATGGCGGAACTGCGCGTGTCGGTGGATGGGCGCTTCATGTACAACCAGCGCTCAGACGGACTTATTGTTGCCACGCCGACGGGTTCGACTGCCTACGCGCTCTCCTCTTCCGGACCAATCCTGCATCCGCAATTGCAGGGTTTCGTACTCGTCCCCATTGCGCCGCATTCGCTGTCGAATCGTCCCATTGTTTTGCCCGATGACTCGCAGGTCGATATCCAGATTATTGGCGGACGCGACGTGAACGTGAATTTCGACATGCAGTCATTTACCGCTGTCGAATTGAACGACACCATTGAAGTGCGGCGTTCGCGCCATACCGTGCCGGTGTTACATCCGGTCGGTTATAGCCATTACGCCACGCTGCGCAAGAAGCTGCACTGGAACGAATATCCTTCGCACGACGACGCCACGAAACTTTAAGACGCCCATGCTCCGTCATCTCTCGATTCGCGACTTCGTCATTGTCGCCGCGCTCGACCTCGAGTTCGAGCGCGGCTTCACCGTATTTTCGGGCGAAACCGGCGCCGGCAAGTCGATTCTTATCGACGCGCTCGCGCTCACGCTCGGCGCGCGCGCCGACGCCAGCATTGTGCGGGCCGGAGAAGCGCGCGCGGACATTACCGCTGAGTTTTCCATTCACGCGCAAGTCTCGCGCTGGCTGGACGAGCACGCGCTGGCTATTGGCGACGCCGATACGGTCATGCTTCGCCGTGTCGTCGATTCGACCGGACGTTCGCGGGCGTTCATCAACGGTACGCCGGCCACGCTCGTGCAATTGCGTGAACTGAGCGAAATGCTTGTCGACATCCACGGCCAGCACGCTCACCAATTGCTGATGCGCCCGGACGCCCAGCGTGAACTCTTCGATACCCACGCGGGTCTTCTCGACTCTGCACAGAAAGTAGCTCGTGCGCACAGGGTCTGGCGCGACGCGACGCATGCGGTGGAACTCGCGCAGAACCGCGATCGCGAGTTGCAACTGGAACGCGAGCGTCTTGCATGGCAGTTGAGCGAACTCGACAAGCTTGCGCCGCAACCGGGTGAGTGGGAAGACGTGAGTGCCGAGCATCATCGGCTGTCGCATTCGGCTAGTCTGATCGACGGTGTGCAGGGCGCGCTGAACGCGTTGTCCGAGTCAGATGAAGCCATGATCACGCAGCTCTCGGCGATCGTGTCGAAGTTGCGCGGTCTCGTCGATATCGACCCAGCGCTTGCCGACGTGCTGGCTTCGCTCGAACCCGCCGAAATTCAATTGCAGGAAGCCTCGTATTCGCTCTCGCACTACGCGCAGCGGCTCGAACTCGATCCAAACCGCCTGGCGCAAGTCGAGCATCGGATGGAGCAACTGCATTCAGCCGCGCGCAAGTTCCGCATGCAACCCGAGGCGTTGCCCGAGGAGCATGCTGAGCGCCGCCGGCAACTGGCAGCGCTCGATGCCGCCGCTGATCTCGATGCGCTACGTGCGGCAGTAGCCAAGGCGAAAGAGGTTTATCTGGCGGAAGCCGCAGTATTGTCGAAGGCGCGCGCGAAGGCTGCGAAGTCGCTTGGCAAGGCGGTCACCAAAGGTATGCAGGAGTTGTCGATGGTCGGCGGCAGCTTTGAAGTCGCGCTCGTGCCGCTTGCAGAGGGTAGTGCAAACGGGCTTGAGCAGATCGAGTTCCGCGTGGCCGGCCATGCCGGGGTCACATTGCGTCCGCTGGCGAAGGTCGCGTCGGGAGGCGAACTCGCGCGGATCAGTTTGGCGCTCGCGGTGATTGCGAGCACGGCAAGCCCGACCCCCACATTGATTTTCGATGAGGTGGATACGGGGATTGGCGGCGGCGTCGCGGAAGTCGTAGGACGTTTGCTGCATCAACTCGGCCGCGACCGGCAAGTCATGTGCGTCACGCATTTGCCGCAAGTGGCCGCTCGTGGCGATCACCACTTCCAGGTGGCGAAAGCCGGAGATTCGGCGGGCGGAACGGTCAGTACGGTGACGCCGCTGGATAAATCGAAGCGTGTCGAGGAAGTCGCGCGCATGCTGGGCGGCCTTGAGATTACGGCCACCACGCGCAAACATGCGAAGGAAATGCTGGCGGCTTGAGCGGGGGACCAGCGGGGAGCACGGCTGTTTGCGGCCGTCGTCCGTTGACATGCACGCGCCCCGAGGCCGAGCACACGCCGGAATGCGACTCATGCTTCGTCTCACGGGTCTCACCCCCTAAATAATCAACGCGGCCACACGCCTTTTTTCGGCCCCATGGTAGACTAAGCTAGCTTAGCTAAGCTAAAGAGAGTGCTATGCCTACGATCACTGTCAACATGCATGAGGCCAAAACCAACCTGTCACGGCTGGTCGAGAGAGCGGTCCAGGGTGAATCGGTTGTAATCGCCAAAGCGGGCAAGCCAATGGTGCGGATCATCGCTATAGACGCTGAGGTACCGAAAAAGAAAAAGCGCATCGGTTTCCTCGCCGGCCAGGTCACCGTGCCCGATGCGCAGACGTTCAACGATCTGGGCCGTGACGAAATCGCTGCGATGTTTGGCGGTGACGAATGAAGCAGCTGCTCGATACGCATTTGCTGTTGTGGACGGCAGTTGCAAGCGCGGATGTTCGTTCGAATAGCTCGCTTTCCAACGAAGCACGGGCGCTGATCGAAGATGAGGAAAACGACCTGCTGTTCAGCGCGGCCAGCGTATGGGAAGTGGCAATCAAGAATGGGCTCGGCAGACCGGACTTCAAAGTCGATGCGCACTTGTTCCGCCGGTCGTTGCTGGACAACGGCTATATCGAACTGGCCATCAGCAGCGCGCACACCGCGGCCGTCGGCAACTTGCCCGATCATCACAAAGACCCGTTCGACTGGCTGTTGATCGCGCAAGCGACATTCGAGGGCATCACCTTGCTGACCAATGACGAAACCGTCGCTGAGTACAAAGCGAGTCCGATCCGCCTGGTGAAGTAACAAGCGCGCCCGACGCCGAGGCCACATTCCAGTCATCAGCGCCGCGGCGGGGATCAAACATAGCGGCTACTTCCCAAACACCCGATTCCAAAGCCCCGTCACCGCTTCCCTCTCCGCCACCACAACGTCCGGCTCAACCCGCGCCTTCTCCATCCCGTCGAGTCTCAGCGTGTGCTGCAATTTCCGGTACCGCCGATACGCAGCCGCCACCGTTTCCGCCTCCTCGGCGCTCATCAGTCCGAACCCGGCAGCCTGTCGCAGCAGCGAAATATTCCCAATATTGCGCACGAATTCAGCGTCTTCGCGCGCGTGCAGCAGCACCCAGTACTGCACGATAAACTCGATATCCACCATCCCGCCGCGATCGTGCTTCAGGTCAAACAACTTGCTCCGGTTCGGATGTCCGGCGTCCACCCGCTCGCGCATTACGACAATCTCCTGCGCCAACGCTGCGGCATCACGTGGCATAGTGAGAACCTGGGCGCGAATCTCCTCGAAGCGCTCGCCAATCTCCGCGTCACCGGCGCAATAACGCGCCCGCGATAACGCCTGATGTTCCCAGACCCAAGCCGTATTCGCGGCATCCCCTTCACGAATCTGATAACGCCGGAACGACTCCAGGCTCGTCACCAGCAAGCCCGACTCGCCATTCGGACGCAGCCGCAAGTCAACATCGAATAATGTGCCCGCGCCCGTTGCTGTAGTGAGCCACGTGATCAGCCGGCGCGCGAAGGTGGCGTAGATATCGGCGGCAGATTCGTCGGGGTCATCGTGGAGGAAGATCAGATCCAGGTCGGACGCATAGCCCAACTCCTTCCCGCCCAGCTTTCCGTAAGCGATCACAGAAAAGCGCGGCACCTCGCGGTGACGCTTCGGGAACTGCGACCACACCGTTTCGATAGTGACATCGAGCACCGCATCGGCCAGCGCCGACAACAAATCACTCACGTGTTCAACGGTGAGTTTGCCGCTTAAATCGATCAGCAGAATGCGGAACACTTCAGCCTGGTGCGCGTGCCGCAGCAAGTTCATCTGCTGCTCGGCGCCATCGGCAGCGGCAATCTGCGCGCGCAAAGATTCTCGAAATTCCGCCCAGTCAAAGGGGCTCGCGATCACTTCATCGTCGAGCAATTCATCAAGAAGCTGCGGATGGCGAATCAAATATCCCGCCGCCCAACGTGACGCGCCAAGCACCGACAACACCCGTTCGAGCGCCGCCGGATATTCGGTGAGCAACGCAAGATAGGCGCCGCGGCGGCTGACCGCTTCGAGCAGGTCGAACAGCCGGGCGATGGTGTCGCCGCGCCGCTCGGGCGGCTGAATCGCCTGCGCGGCTTCGAGCGCACGTTGCGCGACGATGTCGAATCGTTCCCGGCTGCGCTCGGGCAAACCTTCGTATCGCGTCGATTTCCACACGCTGCGCAGACGAGTGAGCACGGCGGCGGCATCGGTGAAACCCAGTTCGGTCATGCGCTCGACCAACTGTTCCTCGGCGCTGTCGTCGGCGAGCGCGCTGCTCCAGACCCACGACGCCGCCGAATCTTCCGCCACCGCACAGCCGCCGTCGCCCTTCACTTTATCGGCGAAGATCTGGTCGAACTGATGCTCAACGCGCGCCCGATGCGCTTCCAGCTCGTCGGTCAGCGCCGGGTAATCGGCAAAACCCATTGCGTCTGCAAGCACCGCGCGGTCGTCGGGCGCGACCGGCATGGCGTGCGTCTGCGCATCGTTTCTATATTGCAGCCGGTGTTCAAGCTTGCGCAGGAACAAGTACGCTTCGGTCAATTCACTACATACATTCGCCGATATCAACCCATGCGCCGCCGCGCGTTCCAGCACGAACAAGGTCGGACGAATCCGAAGATCGGCAATCTGGCCACCACGGATCAACTGAAACACCTGCGCGCTGAACTCGATCTCCCGGATGCCGCCACGGCCGAGCTTGATGTCGTCGGCTTTGTCCGGGCGCATTGAGGCGCGCCGCTGCGCTTCCTGCCGGATCTGCACATGCAGCGCACGAATCGCGCTGATCACGCCGTAGTCGAGATACCGCCGATAAATAAACGGCTTGGCGAGCGCGTCGAGCAGCTTGGCCAACCGTTGCGCCGGTTCACTCTTGTTCTCGGAGACGAGCCGCCCCTTGATCCACGCGTACCGCTCCCACTCGCGGCCCTGCACGTAGAAATACTCTTCGAGCATGCCGAGTCCGCACGCGATGGGACCGGCATCGCCGTTCGGCCGCAACCGCATATCGACTCTAAAGACATAACCGTCTTCCGTCACCTCGGCCAATGCGCCTATGAGCTTGCGGCCGAGCCGCGTGAAATATTCCTGCGTCGATAACGCCGCGCGTTCGCCGCCTGTCGTCTCACCGTCTTCTTCATAGACGAAGATCAGGTCGATATCCGACGACACGTTCAACTCACGTCCACCGAGCTTTCCCATTCCCACCACACCCAGCGTCAAACGCTGTCCGTCAGGCCCGCGTGGCTCGCCGAACGTGACTTCCAGATCCGCCGATAACACCGCGAGCGCGCGCTGGATTGTCAGCTCGGCCAGATCGGTCATCGCGCCCGTGACTTCGGCAACGGGCGCGAGGCCGGCAAGATCGCGTTCCATCACCGTGCAGAAGACCTCGATGCGCAAGCGCCTCAATGCAGTCTTGAGCCCGGCTTCATCGAGCCGCCCATGCGTCGATCCCGCCGAACAGACCGCGCACAAGGCGTCCAGCCGCGCTTCTATCCACGCGCGGCGGATCGGCGCTTGCGACCATTCGGCCACCTGCGCCGGCAATTCGGGACGCGCGGCATACACGCGCGCGGCATAGTTGGAAGCGCTGGCACTCAGCAAAACGGCGTCGGTCATGAAAGGTCGGGCTCGGTCATTGCTCTGAATCAAGTCCAGCAGTGTGCCGGGGCTTTTGCGACAAGCGTGCCATAAAGGCGTAAACGCCATCCGGCGCGGCTTAGCGGCCGCATCGTAGCGTGTTCCCGCAGTTTTTTGCACCGCGCGCTGTGTTACATTTCAACGTCAAATCTCGAAAACCTACCATATCGCCGACCCGCCGCAGCATGTCCGACCGAAAGGAACTAGCCGACCCACCCGTAGCTGTACCCGTGAAGCTAGGTGGTCGCGCCGAGCTCGCATTGTCGCGGGCGCTCAAAGTCCTTCTGGTGCTCGTCGCCGTGATCTATTTCGCGGTCGCCGGGATCTATCTCGCACTGCGTTACGCGGTGCTTCCCCAGATGGATGTATTCAGGCCGCGCATCGAACAAATGGTGTCGGCGAAGATCCACGCGCAGTTGCACATCGGGCGAATCACGGCGAGGTGGTACGGCCTTCAGCCCTCGTTCGATATCGACAACCTGAGGATTGACGCCGCCGACGGCACGCCGGGTCTCGCCGTGCCGCATGCCAGTGCGACCGTCGCGTGGCGCTCGCTGCTGGGTCCCATTCCGGTGCTCTCGAATCTCACCGTCGACGGCCCCGACGTAGTCATCTCGCGCGCCGCCGACGGCACCTTCAGCGTGGCCGGCGTGCCGATCCAGGCGAAACATACGGGCAACGACGCGTTCATGACCTGGCTGCTGCGCCAGCAAGCTATCGTGCTGCGCAACGGCACGCTGCGCTGGCACGACGGCGAGCGTGAGGCGCCGCAACTCGCGCTCAAGCGCATCAAGCTCGCCATTCTTAACGACGGCACAAGTCATCGGCTGGCGCTGCAGGCGCCGCCCGACGGCGACCTGTTGCACGGGCCGCTCGATTTTCGCGCGGACTTCACCACGCCGCACTTCAGCGTGCCCGGCCGGCCGGCGAACTGGACGGGGCAGGCGTATCTGTCGACTGGTCCTGTCGATCTGCCCATGCTCGCCAAGTACGTGACGATGCCGTTCGCGACCTACAGCGGCCGTTTCGATAACCGCATCTGGCTTGACTTCGCGAGCGGCAAACTGCAAACCGCGGGCGGCGACCTGACCGGCTCCGACATCGCGTTGCGCGTGCGTCCAACGCAGCCGCGTCTCGACGTGCCCATCGCGAGCTTCCGCTGGGACCTCGCGCAAAAGGACGACGAATACACGCTGCATCTTGGCAACCTGCACGCGGAACTTGGCCAGCGCCCGCTCGCCGACGGCACGCCGGTGTCTCGCCTCCTCGCGTTGCATACGCTGACCGGCAATTACCGCGCGGCTTCGTTGCAGCGCGGGCAGTTGTTCGGCGTGACGGGCGATGTCGTCGATCTCGGCATTCTTGGTGAATTTGCGCGCGCGTTGCCGTTGCCATCGAAGGCGCAAAACGATCTGATCCGCTTCAACCCGCGTGGCCAGATTACCAACTACACGCTGCAAACCGAGCGGCCCAGACCGGCGACTCACGCTCAAATGCTGGCGCAGCGGCAGACGGGCGCCGAGCCGCCAATACGCTACACGGTCAAGGGCGACTTGCACGGCGTCAGCGTGCAGGCGCAGGAACCGCCGCCGGGATTGACGATCAACAACCATCCGCGAGCCGGGATTCCGGGCGTGGAGAACCTGTGGGGCAGCATTGACGCCAACCAGGATCGCGGCAGCGCGGTCATCGATACGAAAAATACCGCGATCACCCTGCCCGGCGTCTTCGATAACCCGCGTCTCGTGCTCGATCAGATCAACGGCCGCGTGACGTGGACCCTCGCTGACGCGCCCGGTAAAGCGCACAAGGCAATCACCGCGCACGTCGAGACGCTGCACGTCAAGAACGCGGACGCCGAAGCCAGTGCAACAGCGGATTACCACAACGAAGGCGAAGGCCGCGGCTCCCTCGATCTCAAGGCAAAAGCAGCGCACCTGAACGTGACGAGCCTCGTCAACTATCTGCCGACGAGCATCAGCGAAAAATTGCGGCTGTATCTGGGCCACGCGTTGCAGGCCGGTGTTTCGCGCAATGCCACCATCGAGATTCATGGCGACCTGACGAAATTCCCCTATTCGCGTTTCCCCGATGCCGGCCAGTTCCGCATTGTCGCGCCGTTCTCCGGCGGCAAGTTCGAGCCAACGCCCTATCCGCTCAGGACCATGGCAAACGGCACGCCGAACGTGTGGCCGGCGTTTGATGGTATCGACGGGACGTTTCATCTCGCCGAAAACAAGCTGGGCTTCGATATTTCGCGCGGCCACTACCTCGGCGTGAGCGTGGTCAAGACGACGGGGCGGATCGAAGACCTGGGAAATCGTGAATCGAAACTGCTGATCGACGCCGACGCGCACGGCCCGATCACCGACATGCTTCACTACGTGGAAGACAGTTCGCTTGGCGCGCTTTCACATCATGTGTCGACGAAAATCCGTGCAACCGGCAACGCCGCGCTCGCGCTGCAACTGGAAATTCCGCGGGTCGCGCCGCCGCCGGGCGTACGGCCGCACGTGGGTTATAAAGGCGCGCTCACGTTCAACGGCAATGAGCTTGCGTACGGTGCGTTGCCCCCGCTGTCGAATCTCAAGGGGCGGACGCGGTTCGGCGAGAAAACCGCATCGCTCGATGGCCTCACGGCGAAGTTCCTTGGCGGCGATGTGCGCGGCTCTGGCGGCGTGAAACCCGACGGAAGTTACGCCTTCAATGTAGATGGCCGCATTGGCGGTGACGCTGCCAAGAGCCTGAACGCCCGCGAACAGGAGCAGGCCGCGCAGATTCTCAAGCACATCAGCGGCACCGCACCCTACGCCGTGCGTGTGCGTGGCGTGAAAAACGCGTTGCCGCAAGTCGAGCTGAACTCCGATTTGACCGGCCTCGGCCTGGACTTCCCGGCTCCGTTCAACAAGAGCGAAGGCATGCCGATGCCCGTCTCGTTCACCTTCACGCCCATCGCCGGATCGCCTCAGGAGCACGACGCGAAGCTGACGTTCGGGCCGGTGAACGCGCATTACCTGCTTAAGCAAACCGGTAAGGAAATGCCGATTGTGGAACGAGGGGCTATCGGCGTGAACAAACCGGCCGATCTGCCGGCGCAGGGCGTGACGGCGACGGTGGATATCGACGAACTCGACGCCGATGCGTGGCGCAAGCTGATCGCCGATTTGGGCCCAATGCCGCAACCGGATCCGAAGGCGCAAACAACGGCGCAAACGCAGGTGGTGAAGCAGTTCATCCCCAAGCAGTTCGCGCTGCATTTCGCCACGATCAAGCTGCTCAACCGGCGCTGGGAAGATGTCGCGATAGGCGCAAATCTCGGCGATGACCGCAAGTGGCAGGCGAACATTGCGTCGGATCAGGTCACGGGCAACGCTGAATGGACGCCGGGTGCGACGAAAAGCAGCCCGGGTGCGTTGCAGGCGCGGTTCACGAAGGTCGTGATTCCGGGGAAACAGGAAACCGACCTGGTCGGACAGATGATCCGCAAGCCGCCGGCCAACATGCCGTCCATCGATTTGATCGTGAACGAACTCGTGGTGCGCGGGCGCACGCTCGGGCGCCTGGAAGTCGATGCGCACAACAACATGAAAGACAAGGTGCCCGTCTGGTACCTGGACAAGCTGGATCTCAGCAACCCGGACGCGACGTTATCTGCCACGGCCAACTGGCGCACGATCAGCGGTCCCGTTGGTTTTCCGGTCAATGCCGACGACAACGCCCCTCGTCACACCGCGCTCGATTTCAAGCTGGACATCACCGACGCCGGCGCGCTGGTCGAACGGATGGGCTTGCCTCGCACGGTGAAGAACGGCAAAGGCACGGTAACGGGCCGGCTTGGCTGGGACGGCAGCCCGGCCGCGGTCGATCTGTCCACGCTCAATGGCAATCTAAATGTCGACTTGCAGCACGGCCAGATTCTCAAGGTCAATCCGGGCGCGGCCAAGCTGCTCGGCGTGCTCAGCCTGCAGAGCCTCGCGCGTTTTCTCACGCTGAATTTCCAGGACGTTGTCGGCAAGGGCCTGCCATTCGAAAAGATCACCGGTTCGGGCACGGTTCAGAATGGCATTGGCCGCACCAATGATTTCACGATGATCACGGCGCCGGCGCGCGTCGAACTGAAGGGGTTGGTCAATTTGCCAAAGGAAACCCAGGACCTGCACGCCAAGATCATCCCCACCATCAGCGCGGGCGCCGTGGCGCTGGGCGCCGCCGTGATCAATCCTTTGCTCGGGCTCGGCACGCTGGTGGCCGATCTGGTGCTGTCGAAGTCGATTGGAAAAGCGTTCACGATTGACTATTCCATTACCGGTTCGTGGTCGAAACCCGTCATTCAGCGGGTGAAAGGCGATCAGGGTAAGATCGAAATTCCCGCTGAAGCCGCGCCCAATTGAGGGCTTGATCGTGTTTCAGCGCAGGTCCCATTGGCTGGCGGCAGGCGATACTGATCACGAATTCTGATTATCATCGCGCCCTTTTTAGCAGGCTGACATGAGCGACAAATCAAGCGAAGGCACCTCCGGGACGTTCCGCGTAGCCGCGCTGCAAATGGTGAGCGCGCCGGATCGTGAACGTAATATCGCGGAGGCTGGGCGGCTGATTGCCGAAGCCGCGCGCGGCGGCGCGCAACTCGTGCTGCTGCCGGAATATTTCTGCTACATGGGTTTCAAGGACACGGACAAGCTCGCGATCCGCGAGACGCCCGGCCACGGTCCGATCCAGCAATTCCTGTCGGACGCGGCGCGCGAACATCGCGTCTGGGTGATCGGCGGGACCTTGCCGCTGGAGTCGCCTGAACCGGATCGCGTGCTCAACACCACCCTCGTCTTCGATCCCACCGGCAAGCAGGTTGCCCGCTACGACAAGATTCATTTATTCAACTTCGAGAAAGGCACGGAATCCTTCGATGAAGCCCGCACGATCCGTCCGGGAACCGATGTGCGTACGTTTAATGCGCCATTCGGACGCGTGGGATTGTCGGTGTGTTACGACCTGCGTTTTCCCGAGCTTTACAGAAAGATGGGCGATTGCGCGTTGATGGTCGTGCCGTCGGCGTTCACCTACACGACCGGCGAGGCACATTGGGAAACGCTGTTGAAAGCGCGTGCAGTCGAAAACCAATGTTACGTGCTGGCCGCCGCGCAAGGCGGCAAACACGAAAACGGCCGCCGCACCTGGGGCCACAGCATGCTGATCGACCCGTGGGGCGAGATCGTGGCCGTGGTGGAAGAAGGGGCGGGCGTGGCAGCCGGAGCGATTGATGCTGCGCGCATTGCATCCGTCCGCCAAAGCCTTCCGGCGCTGCGGCATCGCGTTTTGGGCTAGCTTGTTTTTTCGGCGCCCCCCCTCCATCTGGTCAGGGTGTGGCATAAACACTCCAACGTTAGAATGCGTTTAATCCCCACAGACTTCGCCACAGGCAACGAATGAACATCATCGAACCCGGCATCCGAAATCTCGCCACTGCGAAAGAGATCCTGTTGACGCCCTACGGCCTCGACGAATCCACAATTACGCGCACGCTGGCCGAGATCTTCACGCACCGCGTGGACTACGCGGATCTCTATTTCCAGTCCACGCGCAGCGAAGCGTGGAGCCTGGAAGAAGGCATCGTCAAATCGGGAAGCTTCAGCATCGATCAAGGTGTGGGCGTGCGCGCCGTGTCGGGTGACCGGACGGCGTTCGCGTATTCGGACGACTTGTCGGCGGAATCCATCCGTCAGGCGGCGGTCGCCACGCGCGCGATTGCAAAAGCCGGCGGCGGCAAGCACAAGATCAAGTCGGCCAGTTCGCTGACCGGCGTGTTCGGCCGCGATCTTTACCTGCCGTCTGATCCGCTCACGTCGCTCGAGGCCACCGCTAAGGTGAAGCTGCTCGAACGCGTCGAGAAAATGGCGCGTGGGCGCGATCCGCGCATCGTCCAGGTCATGGCAGGCTTGGCGGGTGAATACGACGTTGTACTGGTCGCACGAAGCGACGGCGCACTGGCCGCGGACATCCGGCCGCTGGTTCGCGTGTCGGTAACGGTGATCGCCGAAAAGGACGGACGTCGTGAAATGGGCAGCGGCGGTGGCGGCGGTCGTTATGACTACGGCTATTTCACCGACGAAATCCTGTCCCATTACGTCGATCAGGCCGTGCACGCAGCGCTTGTTAATCTCGATGCGCGTCCGGCGCCCGCCGGTGCAATGACCGTCGTGCTCGGACCGGGCTGGCCCGGCGTGTTGCTGCACGAAGCGATTGGGCACGGGCTGGAAGGTGACTTCAACCGCAAGGGCTCATCGGCGTTTGCGGGCCGGATCGGTGAACGGGTCGCGGCGAAGGGTGTGACCGTTGTCGACGACGGCACGCTGCCGAACCGGCGTGGTTCGCTGAACATCGACGACGAAGGCAATCCTACGCAATGCACGACCTTGATCGAGGACGGCATTCTGAAGGGCTACATTCAGGATTCGCTGAATGCGCGTTTGATGAAGATGCCGGTAACCGGCAACGCGCGGCGCGAATCGTACGCCGCCCTGCCCATGCCGCGCATGACCAACACCTACATGCTTAACGGCGATAAAGATCCGGGCGAGATCCTGGCATCGGTGAAAAACGGCTTGTATGCGGTGAATTTCGGCGGCGGCCAAGTCGACATCACCAACGGCAAGTTCGTGTTTTCCGCGTCCGAGGCGTACATGATCGAGAACGGCAAGATCACGTATCCGGTGAAGGGTGCAACGCTGATCGGCAGCGGCCCGGAATCGCTTAAGTACGTAACCATGATCGGCAACGACATGGCGCTCGACGGCGGTGTAGGCGTGTGTGGCAAGGAAGGCCAGAGCGTGCCGGTAGGCGTGGGGCAGCCGACCTTGCGGATCGAAAAGATGACGGTGGGCGGGACGGTTTGAATGTGTACTCCGCCGTTTGACCGATGATTTTCCCGCGCCGCGCTTGATGCACCTTTCAAGCGCGTCACGCGGGAAATCCGCATGAAATGCTCACGTTTGCTACGGGATTCGGTGTTACGGTGCGGAATGTCCGCATTTTAGCGGCTGACAACTTGCCAACCGCGCGTGTTTAAGGTTATAAAGCCAGACGTTCAATATTTATCGAAGCGACCGAAACCATCATGTCCGCCAAGTTTTATTTTTACTTTTTTTGGCATCTCAAGCCGCTGGCGGATCGAGAGGGGTGAGTCGTTTGTGTAGAACCCAAGTTTCCCGAAAAACCGCCAGCGCAGTCTGGCGGTTTTTTTATGCCCACTTTTTTTGATGACTTTTTGCCCTGTCCCTGATCTGTCGGATGTAACGACCGAACGAATACAGCACGAAAAACGAGTTCCTGGAGAACCAGCATGCCCCCGCACAACACCGACGATGTCCGTATTCGCGAATTGAAAGAACTCACGCCGCCCGCTCACCTGATCCGCGAGTTCGCCTGCGCCGAGCCAGTGTCGAACCTGATCTACAACTCGCGCCAGTCGATGCATCGAATCCTGCACGGCATGGAAGACCGTTTGATCGTGATCGTCGGACCGTGCTCGATTCACGACACTAAAGCGGCTTTGGAATACGCAGGTCGCCTCGTCGAGCAGCGCAAGCGCTTTGCCGGGGAACTGGAAATCGTGATGCGGGTGTATTTCGAAAAACCGCGTACGACAGTCGGCTGGAAGGGGCTGATCAACGACCCGTACATGGACAACAGCTTCAAGATCAACGACGGACTGCGGACCGCGCGCGAATTGCTGCTGCGAATCAACGAACTGGGTCTGCCGGCCGGCACCGAATACCTCGACATGATCAGCCCGCAGTACATAGCCGACCTGATTTCCTGGGGCGCGATTGGTGCGCGGACGACGGAATCGCAAGTGCATCGGGAGTTGGCGTCGGGGTTGTCGTGTCCGGTCGGCTTCAAGAACGGTACGGACGGCAACGTGAAGATTGCGGTGGACGCCATCAAGGCAGCGTCGCAGCCGCACCATTTCCTGTCGGTGACAAAGGGCGGCCATTCGGCCATCGTATCGACAGCCGGCAACGAGGATTGCCACATCATCCTGCGCGGCGGCAAAGCGCCGAATTACGACGCAGAAAGCGTGAACGCCGCGTGCAACGACATCAGCAAGGCCGGACTGGCCGCGCGTCTGATGATCGATGCAAGCCATGCGAATAGTTCGAAGAAACATGAGAACCAGATCCCGGTTTGCGCCGATATCGGCCGGCAGATTGCGGGCGGTGACGAGCGGATTATCGGCGTGATGGTGGAGTCGAATCTGGTCGCCGGACGGCAGGATCTGAAGGAAGGTTGCGAGTTGACGTACGGGCAGAGCGTCACCGATGCATGCATCGGTTGGGAAGAAAGCCTGGGCGTGCTTGAAGGGTTGGCGGATGCCGTGAAGCAGCGGCGCGTGGCGCGTGGGAATGGGAACTGATTGGTCTGAAGCGCGGTTTGAAAAAAGCCGCCATCCGGCGGCCTTCTCTTCAAAACTCAAACGCCCTACGCCATCTCGCCCGACCCGTAAATCTCGGTACGCACCCGCGCCTTCGATACCCCCGCCGCCATCAACGCGTCTTGCTGCGCGCGCATGAAGGGCACGGGGCCGCATAGATAATAGTCAGCGTCGGGCAGCACGGTTTTATCGGCGATGCGGGCGAAATCCATCCGCCCGCTGAAATCGAAATCCGTTCCTGGGCGATCATCGGCGTGAGTCTGTTCGTAGAACACCGTGCGCGACACGTTCGGATGTTTTGCAACAATCGTATCCAGCCAGCGGCCAAACGCATGCGTGCGGCCATTCCGGCAAGCGTGGACAAACGATATCTGCCGCGCGCTGTTCTGTGCGGTCAGCGACGCGAGCATCGATACCATCGGCGTAATGCCAACGCCGCCGCTGATCAGAACAACAGGCGTCGTCTTGTTTCGGTCCAGGGTGAACTCGCCCATCGGCGCGCTGACTTCAACAATCCCGCCGACTTCCATGACGTCGTGCATGAGATTGGACACAAACCCGGCCGGGCTATCCTGCGGCTTCTCACGCTTCACCGAAATGCGTAACCACTCGCCATTCGGGGCATCGGAGAGCGTGTATTGACGCGGCTGGACCACGCCAATCTCCTTCACAAACCGCTTCACACTGATGTACTGACCCGGTTCGAAATGACAGACCGGACCACCATCGGAAGGCTTCAGATAAAACGATGTGATCTCGTCACTTTCCTGTTCTCGCCGAAACACCACGAATGGCCGGAAACCGCTCCACGCCGCTTGGGCATAAAGCTGCTTTTCCGCCCCGATAAAAATCTCCGCGAGTTGTGCGTAAGCGGCGCGCCAGGCTTCGAGCGTGGGTTCATCGATAGCATCGCCCAGAACGTCCACGACAGCCGCCAGCAGATTTTCACCGACGATAGGATATTGCTCCGGCCGGATATTCAGGCTCGCGTGCTTGTGCGCGATGTGCGTGACAGCCGAACCCAGCGCACCGAGGTTATCGATATTCGCGGCATACGCGTACACGGCTCGCGCCAACGCCTGCGGCTGACTGGCGCTTTGTTGATGCGCCTGGTTAAACACGTTTTTCAGCTCGGGATGGTTGATAAACAACCGCTTGTAGAAATGCGTGGTGATGGTCGCGCCATGTTCGGCGAGCACGGGGGCAGTGGCTTTTACTCGGGCAATCTGGTCGGCGGTCAAGGCTGTCATTCGTCGGGCTCCTTTAAAGATGCATTTATAATACATCTTTAAAGGAGCTGCACATTTGGGCGTTTTGTCGCAGGAAAATAAGACGATGCTGAAAGTGGTGTCCGGCAGCGCAATCGTGCCGAACACGCCCTACTTTGTTAGACCTTCCGCTCGTGATTCCACAACACGTCGGTTCCGCCATCGGCACGATTCAACACCCGCGCCAACACGAACAGCAAATCGGATAACCGATTCACATACTGCCGCGGCGCCGCGTTGATCTTGTCCACACGGCCGAGCGCAACAATCGACCGCTCCGCGCGCCGGCAGACCGTCCGCCCGACATGTGCCAGCGAGGCCGCGCGCGATCCACCCGGCAAGATGAACTCCTTGAGCGGCGGCAAAGTTGCGTTGTACTCCGCAATCCATTCATCGATACGAGCAAGATGCGACTTCTCGATCATCGAATGGCCGGGAATGCACAGCTCGCCGCCAAGATCGAAGAGATCGTGCTGGATCGCGGACAACGCAGCGCGCACGTCGTCCGGAAGCGCCTCGCACAGCAGCACGCCAAGCTGCGAATTCAGTTCATCGACATCGCCAATTGCCGCAATCCGCGCGTCGTCCTTCTGTACGCGGCTGCCATCGCCGAGGCCCGTCGTGCCGTCGTCGCCGGTGCGCGTCGATATCTTGCTCAGGCGATTGCCCATGATGTTCTCCAGGTAGCGCAGGACGCCGGTCAGCATCCGCGCTCATTATAGGCAACGCGCGGGCCCGGGCTCGATGCAGGCTCAATACGGGCTATCGGCGTAAAATGAATGCATAAAACGCGCGATTCCCGCATTCCGATGCGAGATTTAGCGCACCCAACATCCCATTGCACCGATGTCCGGAGACATGCCGTGAACCACCCCGTCCCGCCGCTCGCCGTCCGCCGCACTTTTCCCGCTACCTTGCTCGACGCGCTGAAATCCGCGTTCCCCGATCGTGTTTCGACGACCACTGCAGTGCGCGAACATCACGGCCGCGATGAATCGCCGTTCGATCCGCAACTGCCCGACGCCGTCGTTTTCGTGACCAGCACGGAAGAGGTCCAGACCGTCGTCCGGCTCTGTGCCGAACATAATGTGCCGGTGATTCCGTACGGTAATGGGTCGTCGCTGGAAGGTCATTTGCTGGCGGTTCAAGGCGGTGTATCCATCGATATGTCGGGACTGAACCAGGTGTTGTCCATCGACGCCGAAGACTTGACGGTCACCGTGCAGCCGGGCATTTCGCGCAAGCAGTTGAACGAAGCGCTGAAGGACACAGGACTATTCTTCCCCATCGATCCGGGCGCGGACGCGAGCATTGGCGGGATGTCGGCAACGCGTGCGTCCGGGACCAACGCCGTGCGCTACGGCACGATGCGCGAGAATGTGCTCGGCCTCGCCGTCGTGTTAGCCGATGGCCGCGTCATCAAGACCGGCACAAGGGCGCGTAAGTCGTCGGCCGGATACGACCTCACGCGCTTGTTCGTGGGTTCCGAAGGCACGCTCGGCGTGATCGTTGAAATCACCGTGCGGCTTTATCCGCAACCGGAAGCGGTATCGGCGGCAGTGTGCGCATTTCCATCAATGGGCGACGCCGTGCGGGCCACCATCGAAACGATCCAGATGGGCGTGCCCGTGGCGCGTGTCGAGTTCCTGGATTCGCTGGCGGTGCGCGCGATCAACCGCCATTCGAATCTCACCTTCCGCGAATCTCCCATGCTGTTCTTCGAATTTCACGGCACGGAAAGCAGCGTGAAGGAGCAGGCGGAAACGGTGCAGGAAATCGTCGCCCAAAACAACGGCACTGATTTCGAATGGGCCACCCGGCCGGAAGACCGCAGCCGTCTTTGGAACGCGCGTCACAACGCCTATTTCGCGATGCTGCAACTCAAGCCCGGCTGCCGCGCCGTGACCACGGACGTCTGCGTGCCAATCTCGCGGCTGGCCGAATGCGTGATGGAAACCGAGCAGGATTTGTTGGCCAGCACGCTGCCCTGCCCGATCGTCGGCCATGTCGGCGATGGCAATTTTCACGTCGCCATGCTCCTCGATCCGGCCAAGCCCGAAGAGTTCGAGGAAGCCGAGCGGATCAATCACCGCATCGTGGCGCGCGCGCTGCGCATGGGCGGGACGTGTACCGGCGAGCACGGTGTCGGGCTGCACAAGATGGGTTTCATGATCGAGGAACACGGCGAGGACGCAATTGGCGTCATGCGCTCGATCAAACATGCGCTCGACCCGAAAAATCTCATGAACCCGGGCAAGATTTTCTCGTACGACGCCTGATCGAACGAGGCTGATTACTTTGGGATAGCGGAGAGGCAAACAGCAAGCGCCCGGCGCGAACCGCTCGCCGGCGTAAAAATATGCTCCGTCCCCGTAATTAGCCCGATCGACGGCAGACACGCGCAGGTGCAAGATCAACGATCTGCTTTTTGGAAATACTCCAGAGCACAAACACCGCCGGGAGGAGACATGAACGCACCCGCCGAGCTTTCGCCGGAAGTGTTGGCGCAACGCCAGCGTGAAGTGGTCCAGGCGCTGATGGCCGTGCTGCCAACGCACTGCCTGCTGTATCGCGAGGAAGACACGGCCGCTTATGAATGCGACGGGCTTGCGGCGTACAGGCGGCTGCCGCTTGCGGTCGCGCTGCCTGAAACCGAAGCGCAGGTTCAACGCGTCGTGCAGATCTGCGCACGGCTCGACGTGCCGATTGTCCCGCGTGGAGCGGGCACGGGCTTGTCAGGCGGCGCCATGCCGATCCGGCATGGGATCGTGGTGTCGCTTGCGCGCTTTCGCAAGATCCTGGAAGTCGATCCGTATGCGCGAACCGCAACGGTCCAGCCGGGCGTGCGCAATCTCGCCATATCGGAAGCCGCGGCTCCCTACGGGCTCTATTACGCGCCCGATCCGTCATCGCAGATCGCCTGCACGATCGGCGGCAATGTCAGCGAGAATTCCGGCGGCGTCCACTGCCTCAAGTACGGCCTGACGTGTCACAACGTGATGCGCGTGCGCGCGGTATCGATGGAAGGCGACATCCTCGAGTTCGGTTCGCTCGGCTTGGACGCGCCCGGGCTCGACCTGCTGGCGGTGTTTATCGGCAGTGAAGGCATGTTCGGCATCGTCACCGAGATCACCGTCAAGCTGATCCCGAAGCCGCAAACAGCCCAGGTGATCATGGCGAGCTTCGACGACGTCGTTAAAGGCGGCAACGCGGTCGCAGCGATCATCGCGGCCGGCATCATCCCCGCCGGGCTCGAAATGATGGACAAACCCGCCACGCGCGCCGTGGAAGAGTTCGTGAAAGCGGGCTACGACCTCGACGCCAAGGCCATCCTGCTATGCGAATCAGACGGCACGCAGGACGAAGTCATGGAAGAAATCGTGCGGATGACGGCCGTGCTGCGCGAATTCGGCGCGAACCGCATCCAGATTTCGCGCTCGGAAGCCGAACGGCTGAAGTTCTGGTCCGGCCGCAAGAACGCATTTCCGGCTGCCGGCCGTATCTCTCCTGACTATTACTGCATGGACGGCACAGTGCCGCGCCGCCAGATCGGGCCACTGCTGGCGCGTATTGAAGAGATGGAAAAAAAGTACGCACTGCGTTGCATGAACGTTTTCCACGCCGGCGACGGCAACATGCATCCGCTGATTCTTTTCAATGGCAACGATCTCGACGAATGGCATCGCGCCGAAGCGTTTGGTTCGGACATCCTGGAATCGTGCGTGGAACTGGGCGGCACGGTGACGGGCGAGCATGGCGTGGGTATCGAAAAGATCAACTCGATGTGCGTCCAGTTTTCGCCCGAAGAACGCGATACGTTTCACGCGATAAAACGTGCCTTCGATCCCCCCGGCCTGCTGAATCCCGATAAAGGCATCCCGACGCGCGCGCGTTGCGCCGAGTACGGGAAAATGCATATCCGCGGCGGTTTACTGCCGCATCCTGAAATTCCGCGCTTTTAAGCAACCCCGTTTAGGCAGCGCTTCTAAACGCTGCCTAATATAACGTCCCATTAATGTCCCTTTGACGCGTCGGCGGTGATTCCAGGCGTTCAAGCCCGCACAGGTATCCACGTTTATACGAGTGGCCGTACGGGAACACGCCGATACACTGAACCAAGAGCCATAAAAACGCGGGACACCATGACAGAGGAAGACATTGTCGCGAGCTGGTCCGAGCGTGTACGCGCTGCGACGGCGAGCAAAACCCCGCTACGGATTCGCGGCGGCGGCACGAAGGACTGGTACGGACAATCGCTGCAAGGCGAGATAGTCGATACGCGGGCACATCGTGGGATTATCGAACATGACCCGGCCGAACTCGTGATCACCGCGAAGGCCGGCACGCTGCTCAGCGAGATCGAAGCGCGGCTGGACGAATGCGGCCAGATGCTGCCGTTCGAGCCGCCGCACTTTGGGCCAAACGCCACCATCGGTGGCTGTATTGCAGCCGGACTCGCCGGCCCGCGGCGCGCTGCGGCCGGCGCGCCGCGCGACTTCGTGCTCGGCGCCGTGGTGATGAACGGCCAGGGACACGTGCTGCATTTCGGTGGTCAGGTCGTGAAGAACGTGGCGGGCTACGACGTCTCGCGGCTGCTGGCGGGTTCGCTCGGCACGCTGGGAATGATCCTGGAGGTATCGGTGAAAGTGTTGCCGAAACCCGTCGCCGAAGCCACGCTCAAGTTCGAGATGAACGACACCGACGCCGTGCGCAAGCTCAACGAGTGGAGCGGCCATCCGTTGCCGCTGACCGGCAGCGCGTGGCGCGACCATACGCTCGCGTTGCGTCTGGGCGGCGCGGAAGCCGCGGTGAAAGCGGCGCGGACATCGCTGGGCGGCGAAGTGGTGGACGCCGTGGAAGCGGAGCGTTTCTGGTGCGGCGTGCGCGAGCAATCCGATCCGTTCTTCGCCGTGCTGCCGCCGAAGTCCGCGCTGTGGCGATTGTCGCTGCCATCGATTGCCGAGCCGATGCATCTTCCCGGCCCGCACATGATCGAATGGGGCGGCGCGCAACGCTGGTGGATCACCGACGCCGATCCGCAAACCGTGCGCATCAGCGCCAAGCAGGCCGGTGGCCACGCGACCATTTTCCGATCGAGCGCCGCGTATGACCGCAACGCGGGCGTCTTCACGCCCTTGCCCGCCCCGCTGATGAAGATTCATCGCGGCCTGAAAGCTGCATTCGATCCCGCGAGCATTTTCAATCGCGGCCGCCTGTACCCCGACTTCTGAACTGACGACACACGCAATGCAAACCAACCTCGCCGATTTCATGCGCGATACCGCCGATGGCGAAGAGGCCGAGGCCATCCTGCGCAAGTGCGTGCATTGCGGATTCTGCACGGCGACGTGCCCGACCTATCAGATACTGGGCGATGAACTCGATGGCCCCCGCGGCCGGATCTATCTGATCAAGCAAATGCTGGAAGGCGCGCCCGTGACACGCAGCACGCAACTGCATCTGGACCGTTGCCTCACGTGCCGTAATTGCGAGACCACGTGTCCATCGGGCGTGCAGTATGGGCGGCTGGTGGAAATCGGCCGGAAGGTGGTCGAAGAGAAAGTGGAACGGCCGTTCGGCCAGCGAGTACAACGCAAATTGCTCGCCAACTTCCTGCCGAACAGCAAGCTTTTCACGCCCGCGATGAAACTCGGCCAGCAGTTCCGGCCGCTCTTGCCCAAAACCTTGCGCAACAAGATTCCAGCCGCGCAACGGCCTCTCGAATGGCCCACCAGCACGCACGAGCGCACGATGCTGATGCTCGCCGGTTGCGTTCAGCCCGCCATGATGCCGAACGTGAACATAGCGACGGCACGCGTATTCGATGCATTGGGCATCCAGATCCTGACTGCGCCCGACGCCGGTTGCTGCGGTGCGATCCGCCTGCACCTCGGCTACAACGACGACGCGCTGGACGACGTGCGCAACAATATCGACGCGTGGTGGCCGTATGTGGAAAACGGCGTCGAGGCGATTGTGATGAACGCGTCCGGTTGCGGCGCGACGGTCAAGGAATATGCGCACTTGCTGCGCAACGATCCGATCTATGCAGAGAAGGCCGCGCGGATCGTGGACTTGACCCGTGACCTGTCGGAGATCCTGCCGCAATACGAAGATGAATTGACCGCGATGACAAGGCGGCGCGCGGTCCACACCGTCGCGTTCCATCCACCGTGCACGCTGCAGCACGGCCAGCAGATTCGCGGGCACGTGGAGAATTTGCTCACCGCGCTCGGCATTGAAGTGCATCTTCCCGCCGATAGCCACTTGTGCTGCGGCTCGGCCGGAACATACTCGGTGCTGCAGCCAAAACTCTCGTACGCATTGCGCGACCAGAAACTCGATACGCTTGAAAAGCTCGAACCGCAGATGATCGTATCGGCGAATGTGGGTTGTATCGCGCATTTGCAGAGCGGTACGTCGACGCCCGTCGTGCACTGGATCCAGCTTGTCGAACATCTGCTGTATGGCTAACGCTGGCGAGCGCGTGCTGTCTTTCAGTAGCACGTCCGTATAATCGGGTCTCTGCTTCTTTCTCTGCGGCGTCCGATTCCATGTCCTCCTCTCATGTAGCGCGTCACCTCGACGAAGTCCGCCAGCGCATTGTAAAGGCGGCGGCGGACGCTTCGCGCGATGTCTCGTCGGTCACGTTGCTCGCGGTATCGAAGACCTTCCCTGCAGAAGATGTTCGCGCCGCCTTCGACGCCGGGCAACGCGCGTTCGGCGAGAACTACGTGCAGGAAGCGGTCGCGAAGATCGCTGAACTGGCTGATCTGCGCAGCGAGATCGAATGGCATTTCATCGGCCCGTTGCAATCGAACAAGACGAAGCTGGTGGCCGAGAATTTCGATTGGGTGCATTCCGTCGACAGGCTGAAGATTGCCGAGCGTTTGTCGGCTCAACGTCCTGAAAACATGGCCGCGCTCAATGTGTGTTTGCAAGTGAACGTCAGCGGCGAGGATTCGAAAAGCGGCGTGGCGCCTGAAGAGGCGTTGGCGCTTGCGCACGCCATTGCCGCGTTGCCCAATCTCAAGCTGCGCGGTTTGATGGCGATTCCCGAACCAGAAGGCACGCTCGATGAGCAACGCGCGCCGCATCGGCGTCTGCGCGAAATCATGGACACGTTACGAGCGGACCGCCTTGATCTCGATACGTTGTCCATGGGGATGTCGGCGGATCTTGAAGCGGCGGTTCTGGAAGGCGCGACCATGGTTCGCATTGGCACGGCCATCTTCGGTGCCCGTGATTATTCTCATTAATTCGCCTTTAATTTTTTCTCGACGACTTCATCATGAAAATTGCATTTATCGGCGGCGGAAATATGGCTTCCGCGCTCATCGGCGGTTTGATCAAGCGCGGCGTCGCGCCGGCGGATCTTTATGTCGTTGATCTTGGAGAAGAAGCACGTGCTCGCGTAGCGAAAGATTTTGGCGTGGCGACCGGTGCAGTCGTCGGTTCGAAGCTCGCGGACTATGACGCCATCCTGCTCGCGGTCAAACCACAGGTATTAAAAGACGTAGCAGGCGTGCTTCAGCCGATATTGTCAAAGCAGTTGGTGATCAGCATTGCTGCCGGCATTCGCGCCGCCGATCTGGCACGCTGGCTCGGCGGATACACGCAGATCGTGCGCACCATGCCAAATACACCGGCGCTCATCGGCATGGGTGTGACGGGATTAGCGGCGCTGCCCGGAGTTGACGACGTAGCGAAAGCGCTGGCATCGAAGGTACTGGAAGCGGTCGGTGAAATTGTATGGTTCGACGACGAAGCGAAGATCGACGCCGTCACCGCTATTTCAGGCAGCGGTCCGGCGTATGTGTTTTATTTCATCGAAGCGATGCAGGAAGCGGCGCGTCAACTCGGGATGGACGAAGAACAGGGTCGTGCGCTGGCTGTGGCTACGTTCACCGGCGCGGCTCAGCTCGCGGCGCAATCGGGCGAACCGGCGAGCGTGTTGCGTGAGCGAGTGACATCGAAGGGAGGTACGACCGCTGCGGCCTTGGCTTCCTTCGAAGTCCAAGGCGTAAAGGACGCAATCGTGCGCGGTGCGTTGGCAGCGGATGCACGGGCTAAACAAATGGGCGAAGAACTGGGCAAAGCCTGACGTCCGCGCGCGCTTCGCGCTTCCAATTGGCATCGCATTGCGCTCAATCAAAAAACGGCGTGCAGCCAGACGCGTGAAGCGTCCGGAGAGGCGAACGCGTACCGCATGAACGCGTAATGCGCCGCAATCCCCGCGAACAGGACGCCGCCAAGCCAGTTGTTATGTTTGAACGCGGCGAAGCATGGCATGCGCTCGCGGTTCTTGATCAGCGTGTAGTGATAGACGGCACATGCCACCGCTGCCGCCCAGCCGATCCAGTACAGCGCGCCAAATGCCAGCGTCATGCCGATCCACACGTAAATCCCTAGCGTCACGGCGTAGCACAGCATGATCGCCGCTACGTCGAAGCGGCCGAATGTCAGCGCCGATGTCCGGATGCCGATCTTGATGTCGTCGTCGCGATCGACCATTGCGTATTCGGTGTCGTAGGCGACTGACCAGAAGACGTTCGCCGCGAGCATGATCCAGGCAAGCGGCGGTACGTGATCCTGCACAGCGGCGAAGGCCATTGGAATGCCGAAGCCGAAGGCGATACCCAGATACGCCTGCGGAATCGCAAAAAACCGCTTGGTGAACGGATAACTCCCTGCCACGAATAACGCAAAGACCGAGAGTTCCTTGGTCAGCGTATTCAGCGGCAGGATCAGCAGGAATGCTACGAGCGATAACGCCGCCGCCAGCGCCACCGCTTCCCAGGCAGCGATCTTGCCTGACGTAATCGGCCGGTTTTCGGTGCGCTTGACGTGTTTATCGAAGTCGCGGTCGGCGTAGTCGTTGATCGCGCAACCCGCCGAGCGCATCAGCAGCGTACCGAGCACGAAGATCAGCAACAGCATGGGTGACGGATGCCCGCTCGATGCAATCCACAACGCGTTGAGCGTTGGCCACAGCAACAGCAGGCTGCCGATGGGTTTATCCATGCGGACGAGGCGGAGATAAAGCGGAAGACGAGCGAGCATGGCGGTTGGACGAGGGCAAATGGCGGTAACCGCATTTTAAAGCAGTGGCGATCCGCAGTTTGCCTGCGTCAAGCAACCCACCCCAAAAGCAAAGAAGCCCCGCGTTCTTCCGAACGTGGGGCTTCATCAATTCCAATTCGCCACGCGCAATCCACGTTCAACCCGTGGCGATCAACCGTAGCGATCAAATCAAACCTTACTGTCCCAGCATCGCGCGCAACATCCACGCGGTCTTCTCGTGAATCTGCATGCGCTGCGTCAGCAGGTCGGCCGTCGGTTCGTCGTTGGCGTTATCGGTCAGCGGGAAAATCGCGCGCGCTGTGCGCACAACCGCTTCCTGCCCTTCGACCAACTGACGAATCATCTCTTCCGCGACGGGAATTCCATCGGCTTCAGGAATGGTCGACAGCTTCGCAAACTCACGATAGCTACCCGGCGCATAAACGCCCAGCGCGCGAATCCGTTCAGCGATGGAATCCACCGCCAGCGCCAATTCCGTGTATTGCCCTTCGAACATCAGATGGAGCGTGTTGAACATCGGCCCCGTGACGTTCCAGTGAAAGTTGTGCGTCTTCAAATACAGCGTGTACGTATCGGCCAATAGATGCGACAAACCATCGGCGATCTTCTTGCGGTCTTTGTCGCTGATACCGATGTTCACAGCCGGTGATGCGATTTTCTTCGCCATAGTGACTCCGTGAGAGTGATACGAACAATGCGGGCGGCCCGGCCGATACTGCTGCCGGGGCTGCCGGGCGTTCGTGAGTTTATCTTAGAAACGCGAGGCGACCCGCCATGGAGGCGGGCCGCAAAGGTTATCGGGGTGCGTCAGGACGACGCGCGGCAACGGCAATCAGACGATGCCCGCACCATGCAATCCTTCGATAACCACCACCGCGTAACCCGCCGCGACGATGCCAAAACCGATCGCGATCCGTACGCCGCGCGACGCATTGAGGCTCTTCGCCTCGATACCGCTTACCGCCCGCTCGAGAGTCATGATCGCCTGTGTCATCGTCGTTCTCCTTGAGTCCTGCATGTCGAATCAAAGGGAGCGCGCATTCTGAAATGCGCGTCCCGCTTTGCTTACTTCATTGCGGCTTCGGCGTCCGCGTCAATCGTTTCAACCTTCTGTCCCAACGCTGCGAGCGCCGCGACCACACCCGCCGCGTACGCCGGATCGGCACGACGGAAGTGCTCGATCTGCACCGCGACGATCTCGTTCGGCACGCCGAAAATATGCCGTGCGATGTTGCCGAAGAAGCGCTGCTTTTGCGCGTCGTCGAAGAGGCGGAACAGCGCGCCCGGCTGGCTGTAGTAATCGCCATCTTCACGATGGTCATAACGTTCCACCGCGCCCGCCGCCAACGCCGGCTCGTTCACGCTCGGATCCTGTGCGAAGTCGCCGAAGCGGTTCGGCTCGTAGTTCACGCGGCCGCCGCTGTTGCCATCGGTACGCATGCCGCCATCGCGATGAAACGAGTTCTGCACGGCGGCCTTCGGCGCGTTCACCGGAATCTGATGGTGATTGATACCAAGACGATACCGATGTGCATCGCCATACGAGAACAAACGCCCTTGCAACAAGCGATCCGGCGAGAAACCAATCCCCGGCACCACGTTCGCCGGTGTGAAAGCGGCCTGCTCGACATCGGCGAAATAGTTGCCGGCGTTCCGGTTCAATTCGATCGTGCCCACGTCGATCAGCGGGAAATCCTTGTGCGGCCACACCTTGGTGACATCGAACGGATTCATGCGGTACGTCGCCGCTTCGGCTTCCGTCATCACCTGGATACGGAAATTCCACTTCGGGAAACTGCCGCGATCGATGTTGTCCACCAGATCACGCTGCGCGCTTTCACGATCACTACCGACGACTGCTGACGCTTCGGCATCGGTGAAATTCTCGAGCGGCTGCTGCGACTTGAAGTGGTACTTCACATAGAAGCGCTCGTTGTTCGCGTTAATGAACGAATACGTGTGCGAGCCGAAACCATGCATTTGCCTGTAGCTTTTCGGAATGCCGCGATCGCTCATCAGGATGGTGACCTGATGCAACGACTCCGGATGCCGCGACCAGAAGTCCCACGCCGCCACGTTGCTGCGCATGTTGGTGTACGGATCGCGCTTTTGCGTATGGATGAAGTCAGGAAACTTCAGCGGATCGCGGATGAAGAACACCGGCGTGTTATTGCCGACAACGTCCCAATTGCCCTCTTCCGTGTAGAACTTGATCGAGAAACCGCGGACATCGCGTTCGGCGTCAGCCGCGCCGCGTTCGCCTGCGACCGTCGAAAAGCGCATGAACAGCGGCGTTTGCTTGCCGACCTCCGCGAACACCTTGGCTTTCGTGAAACGGGAGATATCGTGTGTGATCTTGAGCGTACCGAACGCGCCTGACCCCTTGGCGTGCACCCGGCGCTCGGGAATCACTTCGCGGTCGAAATGCGCGAGCTTTTCGAGCAGCCAAAAATCCTGCAGCGCGATCGGACCACGCGGACCGGCGGTCACCGAATTCTGGTTATCGCCGACTGGCGCGCCTGCTGCAGTGGTAAAGATGCGATTGGTCATCGAATACTCCGTGGAAATGTCTGGGAACGAAACGTTGTGTCGGGGAAGCTCAGCAAGTGCGAGCGAAACTCGCCAGCACTTCAACCACCACTCCCTTGGCTTCGCGAAATGCCGAATTGAGTTGCGTGGCCTGGCGGGCGATCAGCGTCATGGCTTCCTCCGGTGTTGTTCTGGTGAATCGGGTTCGATCCATGGAGATGAGAATAGCAAAGACTATCTGATTATAGAATTCAATTAATTTAATCTATGCGATAGGCCAAGCGAATGTGAGACATGCGCGGCTTGGGGAAAAGCGGGGAAATGGTGCCGGAATCCGCGCCCATGCTGGGCGCGGTCTAGGCTAAATCCAGCTAAGACGGGATCAGTTGACGGCGGCGGGCAATTCTAGCCGCGTGACACCGGGGATATTGCAGGCGGCGATAGCGTCGCAGATGGCTTCAATAGCTGGCATCCGCGTGAAACTCTTGCGCCACGCCAGCACGACGCGACGATCAGGAATGGGATCCTCGAAAGGAACGTAGCTGAGCAAGCCGGCGTCCACGCCACCTGCGTGCGGTTTCACTTCCATCACCGACATCCGCGGCAGCACGGTAATGCCTACGCCGCTCGCAACCATATGCCGGATGGTTTCCAGCGATGACCCCTCGAAGGTCTTCTGGATTCCGTCTGCGTTCTGGGAAAAGCGCATCAGCTCGGGACACACGCCGAGCACGTGATCGCGGAAACAATGGCCACTGCCCAGCAGCAGCATGGTTTCCAGCTTCAAGTCGTCGGCATTGATTTTCGCGCGGTTTTCCCACGGATGGCCTGCCGGCATCGCGACTACGAAGGGTTCATCGAATAGCGCGCGCACCATCAGGCCCGTTTCCGGGAACGGCAGCGCCATGATGGCGACATCGATTTCACCCTGCTTCAGCAATTCGATCAGCTTGAGCGTGTAGTTTTCCTGCAGCATCAGCGGCATCTGCGGGACGCGCTTGATCATCTGCTTGACGAGCGTGGGCAACAAATACGGCCCAATGGTGTAGATCACGCCCAAACGTAGTGGTCCAACCAGCGGATCCTTGCCCTGCTTCGCGATCTCCTTGATGGCGAGGGTTTGTTCGAGCACGCGTTGCGCTTGCGTGACGATCTGTTCACCGATCGGGGTAACGCTGACTTCACTCGTGCCGCGCTCGAAAATCTGCACGTTTAGTTCATCTTCCAGCTTTTTAATTGCTACCGACAAGGTCGGCTGACTCACGAAACACGCCTCGGCCGCACGGCCAAAATGCCGCTCGCGCGCCACCGCAACGATGTACTTCAATTCGGTTAAGGTCATTAGGGGCCAATCAGAGTCGTTGAATCGATAGGATTTGACTTATACACCCGTCGGGGGGATTCGCCAACCCACGGTGGCTCTTGGAGTTGAACGGGGGGATTTCGTTCGCACCGGTGGACGGGATGTTATTGGTTTTTGGCGGTTGGCGGTCGGAGGTTGGGCTGGGTTGCTGCTTTCCAGGTTTTTGCGCGTTCCGTTCTGGCTAATCTTTTTCGCTCTTTTAGCCACTGCGCGTGGCAGCGCGTCATTTCTTTTTCCAAAGCGAAAAAGAAACGAAGCAAAGAAAACGCTTTCACCGCTCCACCCTAAGTGTCCACAGCGTGCAGTTTCTATTCATGGGCGCCCCAAAAGCACGGTGCACGCAAGAGCTTAGGATGTTTGAAACCCTCCTTCTCCGAACACCGATACCCACACGCTTCGCCACCAGTGATTGAACCTGCCTTTGGTCCACCCCGCGCTATCCGCGGAAAACCATCCACCGAATTTGTACGGCGCCAACCTCACGCTTTCAGATATTGCTCGCGCGCACCGAGCCATCGCGCCAGATGGTCCGTGACCGCCTCCGGGAATTGAGCCAGCATCTGATCTGCCGCCGCTCGCGCCGGTTCAATCAGCCAACCATCGTTTTCCAGGCTCGCAAAACGCAGCATCGCCGCACCCGACTGGCGTGCGCCCAGGAACTCGCCAGGTCCGCGAATCTCCAAGTCGCGACGAGCGATTTCGAAGCCATCGGTCGTCTCGCGCATCGTCTGCAAACGAGCACGCGCCGTCTGCGATAAAGGCCCGGCATACATCAGCACACACACCGAAGCCGCCGTGCCCCGACCCACGCGGCCACGCAACTGGTGAAGCTGTGCCAGGCCAAAACGCTCCGCATGCTCAATCACCATCAACGATGCATTCGGCACGTCCACACCCACTTCGATCACTGTCGTCGCGACCAGCAACTGGACCTCCGCGCGCGTGAATGCATCCATGACCGCGGCCTTCTCCGCCGGCGGCAAACGGCCATGCACAAGGCCAATGCGCAACTCGGGCAACGCGGCAACGAGCGTCTCGTAGGTTTCTACGGCTGTCTGCAACTGCAACGTCTCGCTTTCCTCGATCAGCGGACACACCCAATACACTTGCCGCCCCGTCAGCGCCGCCTCGCGCACGCGAGCAATCACCTCTTCCCGGCGGTTATCGGCGACCAGCTTGGTCAGGATTGGCGTGCGCCCCGGCGGCAACTCATCAATAGTCGATACATCCAGATCCGCGTAATACGTCATGGCAAGCGTGCGCGGAATCGGCGTGGCCGACATCATCAATTGATGCGGCTGGAAGTTATGCACGCCATCGGCGGCGTTGTGCGCCTTGGCCCGCAACGCCAGCCGTTGCGCCACGCCAAACCGATGCTGCTCATCGACGATCACAAATCCAAGACGCGCAAACTCCACGGCTTCCTGAATGATCGCGTGCGTGCCAATCACCAAGTGCGCCGCGCCCGATGCCGCCGCCTCCAGCGCCGCACGTTTTTCCTTCGCCTTCAGACTGCCGGCGAGCCATGCCACCGTGACGCCAAGCGGCTCGAGCCACGCTCGCAGCTTGCGCGCGTGCTGCTCGGCGAGGATTTCTGTCGGCGCCATCAATGCGGCCTGATAACCGGCGTCAATAGCTTGTGCAGCTGCGAGCGCCGCCACGATCGTCTTGCCGCTACCTACATCGCCTTGTAACAGACGCTGCATTGGATGCGGCAACATGAGTTCGCCCGATATCTCCGCGCACACGCGTTCCTGTGCGCCGGTCAGCTTGAATGGCAACGTCGCCAAGAACCGCGCGACGAGCGATTCGGGCACATCCTGTAACCGCGGCATCATCGGCGCGGCGCGCGTGCGGCGCTCCTCGTGCGCGCGCTTGAGCGACAACTGCTGCGCAAGCAGCTCCTCGAACTTGATGCGCGTCCACGCCGGATGCGTGCCGTCGATCAACGCGTTTTCATCGGAATCAGCGTGTGGGTGATGCAGCGTTTTCACGGCATCGAGCAACGCGGGTACGTTCAGCGGCTTTAAATGAGCGCGGGCAATCTTCTCCGGCAGCAACTCCGGCAGATGAACGCGTGACAACGCGCTGTCGATCGCCTTGCGCAAATACGCCTGCGATACCCCCGCCGTGCTCGGATACACCGGCGTCAACGCTTGGGGCAGCGGCGTGTCTTCATCCACCGGACGCACCACCGGATGCACCATCTCCATGCCGAAAAAACCGCCGCGCACATCGCCACGGACGCGCAAACGCACTCCGATCGCCATCTGCTTGACCTGCGAGCCGTAGAAATTGAGAAAGCGCAGCGTGAGTTCGTCGCCGGCGTCGTCATGGATCTTGACCAGCAATTGGCGACGCGGCCGGTACGCAATCTCGTTGTCGAACACCACGCCCTCGGTCTGCGTGTTGTCGCCGGGAATCAGATGGCCAATCGGCGTGATGCTGGTTTCGTCCTCGTAGCGCATCGGCAGATGCAGCACGAGATCGATATCGGATTTCAGACCGAGTTTGGCGAGTTTATCGACCGGTTTCGGCGGGGCAGCCGCCGGTTTCAATGGCTGGACTTTGTCCGCAGCAATTTCCAGGTTCGCAAGCGTCTTCACGCCGCCCGAGCGCGTGCGCTTGCGCTTTTGAACAGGCGCGTCGGGTTCACCGGCTGCATCGGGAGCGTCTTCTGCGTCGGGATCAACGAGCAAACGGCGGTCGGACAAGGGCATCTAATCTCTTCAAAGTACAATATCGGCTTCGTTCGGCACGGCGTTGCAAGCATCATCCGCTCGCCGTGCGGCATGCCTGGGTTCGTTATAGCGCCTGAACACGTGGCCGGCGACGGGTTTGTCCATCGGCCGGCATGGACTTAGCCAGGAAACAATGGCTTCCGGAAACCCGGGCTGATGGACGCGAAAGGCCGTTATTTGAACCCGTCGCAACGGTCAATCAGCGTAGCAGTCCGCGAAACCCGAATTAATGCACCGACCCTGCGCCCATCCGCGCCGCCTTGCCAAGCGCCTGGCCAAAATAACGCGCGTTTCATCGCGCATCGACTTGCTTTCCCCATGTTCACGCTTTCTGACTTCGATTTTAATCTGCCGCCCGAGCTGATCGCGCAAACGGCGCTCACCGAGCGTAGCGCGAGCCGTTTGCTCGACGTGGATAACCAAACTGCCACAGCCGCTTTCACCGATCGCCATTTCACCGAGTTGCCCAACCTGCTCGAACCCGGCGACCTGCTGGTGTTCAACGATACCAAAGTCTTGAAGGCGCGGTTCCTCGGCCAAAAGGCCAGCGGTGGCCGTATCGAGGTGCTGATCGAGCGCCTGACCGGCGCAACCACGGCGCTGGCGCAGATCCGGGCGAGCAAAACTCCGTTGCCCGGCACAAAACTCTTTCTCGCCGATGCCTTCGAAGTCACGGTCGGCGAGCGTCTGGAACCGTTCTACACGCTGCATTTCCCCGCCGATTGCCTGACGCTGATCGAGCAATACGGCCGCTTGCCGTTGCCGCCCTACATAGAGCACGATCCCGATTCCTTCGATGAAACCCGCTACCAGACCGTCTACGCCGCAAACCCCGGCGCGGTCGCGGCGCCCACGGCGGGCCTGCACTTCGACCCGGCGCTTTTCGCGGCGCTTGACGCACGCGGCCTGGAGCGCTCGACGCTGACGCTGCACGTGGGCGCGGGCACGTTCCAGCCCGTGCGCGTGGAAAATCTCGCGGAACACAAGATGCATAGCGAATGGTATCGGCTGCCGCAGGAACTGGCGGACAAGATCACGGCGACGAAGGCGCGGGGGAACCGCGTGATTGCAGTCGGCACGACTTCGCTGCGTGCGCTCGAAGCCGCCGCTCGCGATGCTGCCGAAGCGGGCAAATCGCTCGCTGAAACGAGTACCGAGACGGATATTTTCATCACGCCGGGATACCAGTTTCGCGTGGTCGACCGGCTCGTGACGAACTTCCATTTACCGAAATCGACGTTGATGATGCTGGTCTCCGCATTCGCCGGCATGGACGCGATTCGGGCGGCGTATGCGCATGCGATTGAGGAGCGGTATCGATTTTTCAGTTACGGCGACGCCATGCTGCTCACGCGGCAAACGGCGGCCTGAAGCACGCCGTGGGATTAAACGCGCCTCGCATGAGCATGATCTTGGCGCCCACGAACACCTTACCCATTTGCGCCGGACTGTTTTCCGGTGGCACAGGAGCTTTTGAATGACCGAATCAAGCAACATCGCCGACACCATTAACGCGCCGGCTCGACCGGAAAACGGCCTCAAATTCGAACTGATCACAACCGACGGCCAAGCACGGCGCGGCCGCGTCACGTTGAACCACGGCGTCGTCGAAACCCCGATCTTCATGCCAGTCGGCACGTACGGAACGGTCAAGGCCGTCGCGCCGCGCGAACTCGAGGAAATGCACGCGCAGATCATCCTCGGCAACACGTTCCACCTGTGGTTGCGCCCGGGCCTGGAAACCATCGCCGCGCATGGCGGGTTGCATCGATTCATGAACTGGCATCGCCCGATCCTCACCGACTCCGGCGGTTTCCAGGTCTTTTCGCTCGGCGATCTGCGCAAGATCACCGAGGATGGCGTCACGTTCGCGTCGCCCATCAATGGCGACAAGCTGTTTTTATCGCCGGAAATCTCGATGCAGATCCAAAAGGTGCTGAACTCGGACATCGTGATGCAGTTCGACGAATGCACGCCGTACGCCACCAACGACGTGCCCACGCCGCATCAGGACGCAGCGGATTCCATGCGCATGTCGATGCGCTGGGCCAAGCGTTCCGTCGATGAATTCGCCAAGGGTGAAAATCCGAACGCGCTGTTCGGCATCGTGCAAGGCGGCATGTTCGAGGACTTGCGCGATGAATCGCTGGCAGGCCTCGCGGACATCGGTTTCCACGGCTTCGCGATCGGCGGCTTGTCCGTTGGCGAACCGAAGGAAGACATGATGCGCGTGCTGGAACACATCGGCCCGAAGCTCCCCGCCGACAAACCGCATTACCTGATGGGCGTCGGCACGCCGGAAGACCTGGTGGCCGGCGTGGCGTCGGGCGTCGACATGTTCGACTGCGTGATGCCGACCCGCAACGCACGCAACGGCTGGCTGTTCACGCGTTTCGGCGACGTCAAGATCCGCAACGCGGCGCACAAGAACTCGCTCAAGCCACTCGATGAAACCTGCGGCTGCTACACCTGCCGCAATTTCACCCGCGGTTACCTTCATCACTTGCACCGCGTGGGCGAAATTCTCGGCTCGCAACTCAACACGATCCACAACCTGCACTACTACCTGCAACTCATGCAGGAGATCCGCGATTCGATCGAAAATCACGCATTTGACGCATTCGTGAAGCAGTTTAAAGAGGATCGGGCGCGTGGAATTGACTGACCAGATGGCTAACGTCCAACCATTGAATCGGGCATCCGCCCAAGAAACATTACAATTGCTTTACGCAACGCTTTAACAGCTTGATCACAAAGCGCATTCCGCGCTTAGGCTTGCGTAGCCCGGTGATAGAATAGCGGGCTAATTTTCTGATCGTTACAACGGAGAGACCGACGTGGATTTCATTTCAAAAGCATTCGGCGGCGGCGCAGATGGCGCCCAGTCGAGCATCATGAGCTTTTTGCCGCTCATTTTGATGTTTGCAGTGCTGTATTTCATCATGATTCGTCCGCAAATGAAGCGTCAGAAGGAACATCGCAATATGCTGTCCGCCATGGCGAAGGGCGATGAAGTAGTCACGAACGGCGGTATTGTCGGTAAGGTAACGAAGGTGACGGACGCGTACGTTGGCGTCGAAATTTCGGAAGGTACGGAAATTACCATCCAGAAGGCTGCTGTCACGACTATCCTCCCGAAAGGCACGATCAAGTCGCTCTAAGGCCAATTTCCCGCGTCCGGCGCGGCCAGCGTGAGCCGGCCTGCGTGGCCCAGCCTCAGCGGCGTGGTTCCCGTGGTCCCCACGGCCAGTTGCCCGCTCATCGCCGGACGCATCGCGTACCCCTCCTCGCCAACTCTCCTGTTCGGCCATCCCCATGAATCGCTACCCACTTTGGAAATATGCCGTGATGCTGGTGGCGCTAGTCATCGGCCTCGTCTATACACTGCCCAATTTTTTCGGCGAAGCGCCGGCGGTGCAGGTATCGAGCGGCAAGGCAACGGTCAAGCTGGATTCAACGACGCTTGCCAATATCGAAAGCGCGCTGGCCGCCGACAAGGTGACGCCAGATGAAGTGACGTTCGACAATTCGTCGTTGAACGCCAACATCCGTGTGCGCCTGAAAGACACCGACACGCAATTGCGCGTGAAGGATCTGTTGCAGAAAACGCTCAACAGCGACCCGAATGATCCGCAATACGTGGTCGCGCTGAATCTTCAGGCAGCCTCGCCGCGCTGGCTGAGTGCGTTGCACGCGCTGCCCATGTATCTCGGCCTCGACTTGCGCGGCGGTGTCCACTTCCTGTTGCAAGTCGACATGGCGGGCGCGCTGAACAAGAAGCTCGACTCGAACGCCACGGACGCCCGCGCGCTGTTACGCGATAAAAACATCCGCGACGGCGGTGTGAATCGCGTGAATCAGTCAGTCGTGGTGAATTTCGCAGACAAGGCAGCCGCCGATGCCGCGCTCACCATGCTCTCCTCTGGCCTGAACGAACTGCAATGGGCAACGAGTCCGGGCGGCGATGGTTATCAGGTGAGCGGCACGTTTACGCCAGCGGCGCAAAAGGCAGCGGAAGACGGCGCGCTCAAGCAGAACATTGTCACGCTGCATAACCGCGTGAACGAACTCGGCGTGGCCGAGCCCGTGATCCAGCAACAAGGCTCTGACCGCATCGTAGTCGAATTGCCGGGCGTGCAGGACACGGCGAAGGCGAAGGACATCATCGGCCGGACGGCGACGCTTGAAGCCCGTCTCGCTGACCCGACCAACACCCATCCCGGCCCGAACGACCCGGTTCCTCCTGGCGACGAACTCTTCACGCAGGGCAATAACGGCCCGACGCTCGTGAGAAAGCAGGTGATCTTTACGGGCGACCGGATTATCGACGCATCGGCGGGCTTCGACGAACATCAGCGTCCGTCGGTAAATATTCGCCTGGACGCAGCCGGTGGCCGTGCGGTGAGCAGCGTGTCGCGCGACAACATCGGCAAGCCGATGGCCATGATCCTGTTCGAAAAGGGCAAGGGCGAAGTGCTGACGGTCGCGACCATTCAGTCAGAACTCGGCGACCGCTTCCAGATCACCGGCCAGCCTTCACCGCAAGCCGCCGCCGACCTGGCGCTGCTGCTGCGCGCCGGTTCGCTCGCAGCGCCCATGGACATCATCGAAGAACGCACGATTGGTCCGAGCCTCGGCGCGGACAACATCCGGAAGGGCTTCGATTCGGTGCAATACGGTTTCGCCGCAATCGCGGTCTTCATGATCGCGTATTACATGCTGTTCGGCCTGATCTCCATGTTGTCGCTGTCGGTGAACTTGTTGCTGCTGGTCGCCATTCTATCGATGCTGCAAGCCACTTTGACGCTGCCGGGTATTGCAGCTATTGCACTTGCACTTGGTATGGCGATCGACGCCAACGTGCTGATCAACGAACGGATCCGCGAGGAACTGCGTAACGGCGCGCCGCCGCAGCTTGCTATCCAGAACGGTTTCGCGCATGCGTGGGCCACGATTGTTGACTCGAACGTGACCACGCTTATCGCAGGTCTGGCGCTGCTGGCGTTCGGCTCGGGCCCGGTGCGCGGCTTCGCGGTTGTGCACGTTATCGGCATCCTGACTTCCATGTTCTCGGCCGTGTTCTTCTCACGCGGTCTCGTGAACCTTTGGTACGGCGGCAAGAAGAAACTGCAATCGCTGGCTATCGGTCAGGTCTGGCGTCCGGCAGGCAGCGATACGGCTGCGGCCACCGCCACTTACCTCGCTAACGAGCGTGGTGACGAAGAACCCGCTGTCGATCAAGTCGTCATGCCCGCCACACGCCCCAAAGCACCGGTTCCTGCCCGTTCGCAAAAGCAGGCCGCGCCTCCCGTGCGCACTGGCAAGCCGGTTGTGCGGCGTCGCTCGGGCCCCGGTATTGAACCGAAAAAACCCGGCTCGTCCAACTGAGTCCCGGAGAATAAATCATGGAATTCTTTCGTATTCGCCGCGACTTACCGCTGATGCAGCGCGCGTTGATCTTTAACGCGATCTCGCTCATCACGTTCCTCGCCGCTGTGTTTTTCCTCGTGCACCGTGGGCTGCATCTGTCGGTTGAGTTCACCGGCGGGACGGTGGTGGAAGTGCAATATCCGCAAGCCGTGCCGCTTGAACCGGTACGTGGCACGCTGGGCGCGCTCGGTTATCCCGATGCTCAGGTGCAGAACTTCGGCACGTCACGTGACGTACTGATTCGCCTGCCGTTGAAGGAGGGTTTGACGTCGGCGCAGCAGAGCGATCAGGTGATGGCCGCGTTGAAGAACCAGGACGCACAAGTGCAGTTGCAGCGCGTTGAGTTCGTGGGTCCGCAGGTCGGTAAGGAGCTCGTGACCAACGGCTTGCTTGCGCTGGCCTGCGTGGTGATCGGTATCGTGATCTACCTGTCGTTCCGCTTCGAATGGAAATATGCGGTGGCCGGCGTGATCGCCAACTTGCACGACGTGGTGATCATTCTTGGCTTCTTCGCATTCTTCCAGTGGGAGTTTTCACTCTCCGTGCTGGCGGCTATTCTCGCGGTGCTCGGGTATTCGGTGAATGAGTCGGTCGTTATCTTCGACCGGATTCGTGAAACCTTCCGCAAGCAACGCAAGATGACGGTGATCGAGGTGATCAACCACGCCATTACCAGCACGATGTCGCGAACCATCATCACTCACGGTTGTACGGAAATGATGGTGCTGTCCATGTTCCTGTTCGGCGGAGCGACGCTGCATTACTTCGCGCTGGCGCTGACGGTCGGGATCTTGTTCGGTATCTACTCGTCGGTGTTTGTCGCCGCCGCGCTGGCTATGTGGCTGGGCGTGAAGCGCGAAGACCTGATGAAGGACAAGAAGCCGAAGTACGACCCCACCGATCCGAACGCAGGCGCAGAGGTTTGATAGAAAGCTTAAGGATGAGACGTTCGAACGCTGAAATTCAGCGTTCAACAGGTTGAAAGGCCGATTCTTGCGAATCGGCCTTTTTTGCTTCTGAGTTGGCAATTGCAACATTTCGCGGATGAAGTCGTCGCGCTTCAACTGCATGCGGGCCGCAAATTAGTGCCTTAGCTCCGCACATTGTATGTACAATCGTACATACAGGTGGTTGCATGAAATTCGAGTGGGACGAAGCGAAGAATCGAAGCAACATCCGCAAGCACGGCATTGACTTCACTGACGCAGTCGAAATTTTCAAACATACGGCGTTGACCGCGGCGGACGGCAGGGAAGACTTTGGCGAGGATCGCTGGATTGCGTTCGGATGGATGCAGTTGATCGTAGCCGTGGTCGGTATACGTCGAGCGCAGCGGCGACACCATCCGGATCATTTCGGCGCGCAAAGCAACCAGGCCCGAAATAAAACGCTACGGGCAAGCGCTTGTATCTTGATCCGCTTTACCGCCGCCTCGCGGCAACAAAAGGTAGGAGCACACATCATGAGCAATGCCACGAAGACAGATTGGAAACGCCTGGAGGCCATGCCGGATTCCAGTATCGACACCAGCGAGATGCCCGAACTGGGCGACGACTTCTTCCAGCGCGCCGAACTGCACACGCCACCCAAGCAAGCGGTAACCATGCGCCTGGACGCTGACGTCCTGGCCTGGTTCAAGGAACAAGGTCAGGGGTACCAGACGCGGATCAACAAGCTTCTGCGCGCCTACATGCTCGCGCAGCAAAAGCAGCACTCTTAAAACCATGGCGCCACGGCTACGCGCGTATAAACCGCGCAAATTCCTCACGTGAATCCCAGCCGTTTGCGCGCCGCCATCAATGCGACCAGGCTTATCACGGCGGCAAAAATCAAATAAAAGCTGGGCGCGGCTTTCGATCCCGTCGATGCAATCAGCCACGTAATGATGAACGGCCCGAATCCGCCGAACACCGTGACCGCGATGTTATAAGCCAGCGACATCCCGGTTGTGCGCGTCGCAACCGGAAACATCTCCGATAACAACCCGGGCAACGCCGCGAAATACCCCGTCATCAACACGCCGAGCACCGCTTGAACAATCAGCAGCGTGCCGAAGGTCGGATGGCCAACGAGCCACGTGAAGAGCGGATAAATCAATACGAGCAGCAGCACCGCCGAGATCAGCATGATGCGGGTGCGGCCGTGGGTATCGGAGAGATGACCTACGAACGGGGAAAGCACCATCTGGATTATGCCCGTGAGCAGGATGGCCGTGAACGCCACCGATGGCGCGAGCCCTAACTGCCGGATTGCGTACGTCGGCATGAAGAGCACGAGATAAGTCGCCACCGTGCCCAGCACTACCGTTCCAATGGCGATCAGCAGGCGTTCCTTGTTCGACGCGAAGGTGTCGCGCAACGGGGTAGTCGTAGTAACCGCGGCGAGGAATTCCGGCGTTTCATCGAGGCGCGTCCGGATGTAGTACGCCACCGGTCCGATCAGCAAACCGAAGAAGAACGGCACGCGCCAGCCCCATGAACTCATCTGTTCCGGCGAGAGATTGCCGGTCAGCACGATGCCAAAGATAGCCGCGAGCAACGTGGTCAACCCTTGGCTTGCGACCTGCCAACTCGCGAAGAAACCACGGCGGCCGGGAACGTGCTCAGCGAGAAACGCCGTCGCGCTGCCAAACTCCCCGCCGGCCGAAAAGCCCTGCATCAGGCGCGCGAGCACCAGGATCAACGGCGCGGCAACGCCAATCGAGGAGTACGTAGGCAACACGGCAATGATGAACGTGCCCATCATCATCAGCAAGATAGACAGTGTGAGCGCGGCCTTGCGCCCTGCCCGGTCGGCATACGCGCCAAGCACGATGGCCCCCAGCGGCCGCATGAAAAACGATACGCCGAACGTACCAAGCGTCAGCAGGATGGACACGGAGTCATCGCCCGACGGGAAAAACAACTTCGAGATAACGACCGCGAAGAACCCATAGACAACGAGGTCGAACCATTCGAGCGCGTTGCCTATGGACGCTGCCACCACCGCGCGCCACGCGGCCGGGCGGATAATCGGACCTGCTGCAGGCGTACTGCTCATGCATTTCTCCATGTCTTGTCGGTATGACGGGCTGTCGGCCAAAGCGCAAACGCTGCCGACTGTGCCACACCGAAATCCGGATCGTAATGCTCGCAATACCGGGGGCGAAAAAAAAGCCGCTTCGGTCAGAAGCGGCTTTCTTATTCAGCGAGAACGGCTCGCGGGGAAGAATCGGCGCTTATTGCCGA
>NZ_CAXUPU020000019.1:0-140735 GCF_964252755.1 Caballeronia sp. LjRoot29
AAGTGAAATAAAAATCTGAACATCGACGCTTGACACGGAAAGTCATATCAGAAATGACGCGCCGCCACGCGTAGTGGCTAATAGTGATAAAGAAATCAGCTAACGTAAAACGCGCGAAGACCTGGAAAGCAGCAACCCGGCATTGACCCCGACCGCTAACGCAGAACCCGTGCAACCCGGCGCCAACCCCAACCGCTAACCCCAGAACCCACCCCCAAAGTGCGAACGAAAACCCCGTTCAATTCAGCGCCACGGCCGCCGCCGCATTAACCGGCGAACCTTCCAGCGCGACGGAAGCGCGTCCGTCCGGCCCCACCGGCACATCACCGACCAGCGTAGTCCGATACAACTGCCGATCAAATTCCAGATCAAAAATATCGGAAGGAGCAAGATGCGCCGTCGACCGGTTATCCCAGAACGCGATGCTGCCCGGTTCCCATTTGAACCGCACCGTGAATTCAGGACGCGTCACATGTTCCCACAGCAATTCGAGGATCGCCTGACTCTCACGCGGCGTCACACCAACAATATGCTTCAGGAAACTCGGGCTGACATAGAGCGCCCGCTCACCAGTTTCAGGGTGCACGCGCACCAGCGGATGTTCCGTGACCAGCGCGCGCTGCTGCACCGCCTGCTCGAATGCGCTAGTGGCGCTGGCTCCGGCAGGCGGTGTGAATTTATGCACGCCACGCAAGCCATCGACAAAATCACGCAGCGGCGCAGAGAGTTTTTCATACGCGGCAACGAGGCTTGTCCACTGCGTATCGCCTCCATAAGGCGGGATGGTGACGCCACGCAGGATTGATGCAAATGGCGGATTAACCGCAGCGGTTACATCGGTATGCCAGCCGGTCCACGGACGCAACAACGCCTGCCCTTCAAAACGCGTTGCCTTCCGATACTTGGAAATGGAATAGATCTCCGGATGCCCTTCAACATGTCCAAACACGGGATGCCCCAACGTGAGTTCGCCGAACTGCGCCGAGAACGCCACATGCTGCGCATGCGTGAGGAACTGCTCGCGAAAGAAGACCACACGCCACTTCAACAACGCCGCACGAATCTGCGCGACCTGCTGGGCGTCGAGTGGCTGCGATAAATCGACACCACTGATTTCAGCCCCTATAAACGCCGACAGCGGCGTGACCTGGACGGACTCGGTATGGGTTGCGACGGCTGCGTTCATTGCGTGTCTCCTGAAAAGGGAATCGCCAGTCTGATATGGGCAAGATTGGCTTCGATATGCACATTACGACCGCCCCGCAGCGGCCTCAACCAATCGATCCGCATATGCAAACCACGCCGGACGCAAAAGATCGATCAGGACTAGAATCAATCTCGCAACCTTGAATAACGTTATCGGGTTTTCTTCCTTCCCAATCGCCAGGAGCCGGTCTAACGTCACCGCCATGAACTCAACTATCCAATCATCTTCCACTCTCCCGCATGAACAAGCACCCGTCGCGTGGATCGCCGGCGTCGGCGCCAGCGCGGGACTCGGCGCAGCAGTCGCCCGGCGCTTCTCGGAGGGCGGCTTCACGGTCGCCCTCACAGGACGCACAGCCGAACGTGTCGAAAGCATAGTGGCAGAGATTCGCGCCGCGGGCGGCGTGGCTCACGCCTTAACTGGCGATATCTCGAACGAAGCAACCGTCACCGAGCTTGCCAACCGCGTGCGTGAACTTGGCCCGCTGTCGGCGGCCATATTCAACGCGGGCGGTGCAAGCCGTGCGCCCACGCTTGAACTGACCGCAGAGAACTTCGAGCAAGCCTGGCGCAGCGGCGTGCTCGGGGGTTTCCTGTTTGCTCAGGCAGCGCTGCGCCGGATCCTGAACAACGGCCTGAATGCCACCAGCTCAACGGGGCGCGGCACGCTGCTGTTTACAGGCGCCACGGCTGCGTTGCGCGGCAAACCACCCTTCGCTGCTTTTGCCGCATCGAAGGCCGCACTGCGTTCATTAAGCCAGACACTCGCTCGCGAGTTCGGGTCCGAAGGCATACATGTGGCGCATATCGTGATTGATGGCGGTATCGACGGCGAGCGTCTTCGGCAATCCGCACCGCAGCGCGTACAACAAGCCGGCGACGATGGCTTGCTGCAAGCAAGCGCCATAGCGGAGAGTTATTGGCAATTGCATCGTCAGCATAGAAGCGCATGGACGCAGGAACTTGATCTGCGTCCGTTCAAGGAAACGTTCTGAACAACAAGCTGCGCGCTAAATCCTTGTGCGACCTTGCGCGCGGTTAGCTTTGATTTCAATGTCATGCGTTCCTTGCTGGTGCGCATGACAGTCATTTACTTCTTCCATTTATTCCCCCATGTCGAAACGCCCCTTCCTGCTTGCGTTGGCGCTATGCGCCGCGCTCGCTCCATTCAGCGCCCGCGCCGCCGGTGCAAACGAACTGCGCATCGGCTTCGTGCCCGGACCTTATGCCGATGAATTCAAGGCCGGCGTCGAGCCGCAATTGCGCCAGAAGGGTTATACGATCAAGTACGTTGAATTCAGCACGGGGCTGGAGGCGAATCAGGCTGTGTATCGGGGTGAGATCGCAGCAGACGTGATGCAGCACGAGGTCTATCTGAAGTCATACAACGACCGCAACGGAACCGATCTCGTACCCGTCGTCCAGGTACCCACGCCGCCCATGGGCCTGTATTCGAAGAAGCATCATGCGCTGACTGACGTCCATGCCGGCTCGACAGTGGCCGTGCCCAACGATCCGGTCAACCTGGAGCGCGCGCTCAAGATCCTGCAGCGGATCGGCTGGATCAAGCTTCGTCCGAACAGCAATCCGGTCGATGTCACCGAGCGTGACGTCATCGCGAATCCGGCCGGCATCAAGATCGTTCCGCTTGAAAATGCACAGGCGCCGCGCGCACTCGATGACGTCGATTTCGCCGCCATTCAGGGCAACTTCGCCATCTTCAGCGGCTACAAGCTCACCGATGCACTGGCCCTCGAACAGATGACGCCGCCGTACATCAACCAGGTTGTGGTCAGGGCTGCGAACAAGACGTCGCGCAGTACGCAAGACATTGTCAATGCATATCAATCGCCTGCCTTTCAGCAGGTCATCCTGAACAATCACTTCTACGATGGCTTCCGTCTGCCCGAATACTTTGCTAGCAAGTAGGGTTATCGCTACGCCTGCCGAATAACCTTATGGAATTTTATTCGTTCAGCTTCGGGTCATGCGGGTATAGCTTTGAAGTCTGACTTTGAATGCCTGACCCCAGGCTGAGGAACGACTATGAGCACCGTATTCGAAGAGCGTCCGCAGGCAGAAACCTTGCAGGCGGTGGAAGCTGAACTAAACTATTTGCGCGCTGGCGAAGGCCGGCCGGTGAGCTACACGTTCGAGCCGCCGCCCGGCGTGCCCTGGACATCCGGCGCGCTTGAACCCCGCCGCGTGACCATCCGCGACGCGCGGCCGCTTGCCGCCGCAGGAGAGTTGTCGCTGGATAAAAGCGGCTTCGAACGCATCGAACATAGAAGTACGCTGACCGACTTCAGCGACGACGCCGTCATTCGCTCGATCTACTACGACGAATCCGCCCAGGTCCTGCTCAAGGCGACCGGCGCGGAAAAGGTTGTCGTATTCGATCACACCCTGCGCGACAGCTTGAACGGCTCGCGTGCAACCTCGTCGTTGCGTGAACCAGTAAGGCGTGTGCACAACGACCAGACGTTCGTGTCCGGGCCGCGTCGCGTGCGAGACCACCTCCCTGCCGATGAAGCCGCGCGACGCCTCACGCATCGCTTTGCGATCATCAATCTATGGCGTCCGCTCGATGTAGTGGAGCAACTACCCCTTGCGCTCTGCGACGCACGCTCGATAGCGGCAAACGATCTGGTACCAAGCGATCTTGTGTACAAGGATAAAGTCGGCGAGACCTTTTCCTTTACGCATAACCCGGCGCATCGCTGGTACTACTTCCCGAAGCTGCGACCCGACGAAGCGCTGCTGCTCAAGATCTACGACTCTCGCGACGACGGCACGGCACGCCTGACCGCACACACGGCGTTTGCAGATCCGACCACGCCGGAAAGCGCCGCACCACGCAGAAGTATCGAATTGCGCGCACTGGTCTTCTGGAAGGAATGAGGCGGATTGGGCGATCGCTGACCGGTGCATGCCACGGATGCCATGCATGCGCCGGATCTTAGCTAAGCTTTCAAATTGGCATAAACACATGAAAACTGAATGGTTAGCCCGGCGCGCAAGTCATGAGAGGATTCGCGCCTGCCAACCAGAAAGAGTTTCAACATGCATCGTAGAACTGTTCTTGCAAGTCTTGCCTTCGCCGCACTCGGCGCTGTCTTCAGCATCGCGCACGCGGAAGATGTCCCGCTGAAAATCGGCACCATGAGTGGCCCCGACGCGCAGATCTGGACCGAAGTGTCCAAGGTGGCCGCGCACGAAGGTCTCAAGATCAAGGTGATCGAATTCAACGATTACATCCAGCCCAATGCCGCCCTCGATGCCGGCGACCTCGATGCCAACGGCTTCCAGCACCAGCCTTTCCTCGATAGCCAGATCAAGCAACGCGGCTACAAGATCGTGAACGTGGGCCTGACTTACGTTGCGCCAATGGGCTTCTATTCGAAGAAGTTCAAGTCGTTGAAGGACCTGCCGCAAGGGGCGAAAGTCGGTATCCAGAACGACCCGTCGAACGGCAACCGCGCGCTGTTGCTGCTGCAGAAAAACGGCATCATCAAGTTGAAGGCCGGCGTGGGTAAAGACGGCGTGAACGCAACGCCGCTCGACGTGGTCGAAAACCCGAAGGGCATCAAGCTGGTCGAACTCGACTCAGCGCAATTGCCGCGCTCGCTGGATGACCTCGCCGCTGCGTCGATCAATACGGACTACGCCGTGAAAGCCGGCCTGTCGCCTACGAAAGACGCCATTGCCATTGAAGACCTGAAGGGTCCTTATGCCAACCTGATCGCGGTTCGCGCTCAGGATCGCGATAAGCCGTGGGTCAAGAAACTGGTCGCGGCGTATGAGTCACCGGACGTAAAGAATTTCATCGATACCCAGTTCAAGGGTTCGATCATTCCAGCGTTCTAAGCGAGACTAAACGGGCTAAGCAAGACCCTCACGCCGCGCGGCGAACCGGCCATAGCTCCCGACGTGCTTAAGTTGTGAGCTTTTATTGGTTCGCCCCGGCGGCGCCTTTCATTACATTGACCGGTCACTAAAAAATTGCATCACAGACCATCAGGATCAATCGATGAAACTCGCCACGGGTACGCTAATCTCTCGTTTCATTACCTCGCTCGCCGTGTTGGCGGCAGCATGGGTACCGGCCGCCGCGTACGCCGCACCGCCCGCCGAGGTGAAGCTCGACTACGCGTATTACTCGCCCGAAAGCCTGGTCATCAAGCGTCAGGGCTGGCTGGAAAAAGAGCTTGCGCCTGATCACACTCAGGTCAAGTGGGTGTTGAGCCTCGGCAGCAATCGTGCGCTCGAATACCTGAACAGCGGCGCGATCGATATTGGCTCGACAGCCGGCCTTGCCGCCCTGCTCGGGCGTGCCAACGGCAACCCTATCCGCGCAGTCTATATTTTCTCGCGGCCCGAATGGACCGCGCTGGTCGTCGCCAAGAATTCACCGATCAAGACCTTGGCGGATTTGAAGGGCAAGAAAATTGCCGCGACCAAAGGCACAGACCCTTACCTCTTTACGTTGCGTGCACTGCACACGATCGGCCTGACGCGCGACGATGTGGAACTGGTCAACCTGCAACATCCGGATGGGCGCACCGCGCTCGCCAACGGGCAAGTCGATGCATGGGCCGGTCTTGATCCGCACATGGCCGCAGCACAAATTGATGACGGCGCGCGGCTGCTTTATCGTAACGTCGCGTTCAACACATACGGATTTCTGAATGCCCGCGAGGACTTCATCGCGGAACATCCGGAGACCCTCGCGCATGTGCTTAAAGTGTACGAACAGGCACGCGTATGGATTGCTGCGCATCCCGACGAAACCGCGAAGATCATTGCCGAGGAGTCGAAGTTGTCGTTGCCGGTAGCAAAGTTGCAACTGAGCCGCAATGACTTCAGCCACCCGCAACTGGGTGCCGAACAAATCGATGCGCTGAAGGCGGCTGCGCCCATTCTCACGCAAGAACAGCTCGTCAAGCCGGGCACAGATCTAAATCAGGTGATCGATGCACTGATTGATGTCAAGCTCGCGCAGCCGGTCATAGCATCGGCTAACGCCAAATGAATCGTCCCGCGCTAAGGGCGCAGGTGATCTCTTCCGATGAATCACTCGCGCTGCCCGGGCAACTAACGCCCTGGAGAAAAACAGCCCGGTCTCCGCTCCAACCATGGCGCATTGCCGGGCTCCTGCTGCCCTTCGCGTTTCTCGGGCTCATAGAAATTTTGGTGAGAACGCATGTAGTTCCCGAACACCTCGTTCCGGCGCCAAGCACCATCGCCGAAACACTCTGGCAACTCGGTGGTGAGCGGCTCGCGCGACATATCGGCGTGAGTAGTTTGCGCGTGTTTGCGGGCTTCGCCATTGGCGCACTCGTAGCAATCTTTTTTGGTGCGGCGATGGGGCTAAGCCGAAGAATAGACGCGCTGCTCGATCCAAGTTTTCAGGCGCTAAGAGCGATTCCATCGTTGGCGTGGGTGCCCGTTCTGCTGCTGTGGATGGGTATTGATGAAGCGCCCAAGATCACGCTGGTCGCAATCGGCGCCTTCTTTCCAGTGCACTTGAGCGTAGTCGCCGGCATCCGCGGCGTGGACCGCAAGCTGATCGAACTGGGCGAGGTAAATCGCCTGAGTCAGCGAGCGCTTTTCACGCGCATTCTGCTGCCGGCATCGCTACCGCAAATCTTCACCGGCCTTAGAACCGGCCTGAGCCTTGCATGGATGTTCATGGTCGCCGCCGAGTTGATTGCCGCTACACGTGGCCTTGGCTATCTGCTGAGCGACGGCCGTGAAACGGGACGACCGGACCTCGTATTTGGAGCGATCCTGTTACTCGCATTGCTCGGCAAACTAAGCGACAGCGTGCTCAAGGCGATCGAAACCCGTGTACTCTCCTGGCGGGATACCAGCACCGGAAACAGCCGATGAGCGCCCCTCTTCTCGACCTGCGTGTAGCGGAAAAACACTACGATGCGCGCGTCGTAATCGAACGCTTGACGCTCTCGATCCGGCGCGGCGAAATAGTCAGTCTTGTGGGTCCGAGCGGTTGCGGCAAGAGCACTCTGCTGCGGATTCTCGCTGGCCTCGATCGTGACTTCAATGGCGAGATCCTCATCGACGGAAAACCACAACACGGACCGTCGAGCAGGATCGGCGTGATCTTTCAGGAGCCGCGTTTATTGCCCTGGCTGAGCGTGGCCGATAACGTCGCGTTTCCGGCGGGCCCGCGTCGCGGGAACGATCCTCGTGTAGGAAAATTGCTGGTTGAAGTGGGTCTTGCCGAGGCGCGCGCTTACCTTCCCAAGCAGTTGTCCGGTGGCATGGCGCAGCGGGTGGCAATCGCCAGGGGTCTATTTCCAGAGCCTGACCTGTTGCTGCTTGACGAGCCCTTCAGCGCTGTCGATGCAATGACGCGGATGCGTTTGCAGGATCTGTTGTTATCACTCGTGCGCTCGCATGGCACGACGGCGCTTCTGGTCACGCATGATCTGGACGAAGCGCTTTATCTTTCGGATCGCGTGCTGCTGATGACACCGTCGGGTAAATCCGGTGCGGGAAAGATTGTGCGTGAGATCGAGGTGAAGGTCGAGCGGCCGCGCGATCGTCGTGATCTCTTGCTCGCGGGCCTGCGGGGTGAATTGCTTGAAGGTCTCGGGGCGGTCACTGTCTAGTGCCACCCTTCAGGGAAAATTCAAAGACGCGCAATCGACACTTCAGTCGACTTCACGAACGCAATCACTTCGCTCCCCACCTTCAATTCCAGCTCATCGATCGAACGCGTGGTGATCACCGACGTGACAATGCCATAAGGCGTTTCCACATCGACTTCCGACACCACCGAACCGCGGATGATCTCCTTGATGTGCCCTTTGAACTGGTTGCGTACATTGATTGCCGTGATGCCCATGATGATGCTCCGTATAAATTAAATAGTGCCGGGGCCAGTCGACAGCGGCAATGAGTGAATCGAATCAATGAATCTAATCGATGAGTCAAATCGCTGAGCTATGTCCGGAGAACGCGCGACAAGACCTGTTCTTCCAACTCGGCGAACCCTTCCGCCGTGCGCAAACGCGGGCGCTGCAGAGTGATGGCGGCATCGAAGGAAATCTTCCCCGCTTCGATCAACACAATCCGCTCGCCCAGCGCGACCGCTTCCTGCACGTCGTGCGTAACCAGCAGCGCAGTGAAGCGATGCTCGCGCCACAGACGCTCGATCAGCGCGTGCATTTCAATGCGCGTCAACGCATCGAGCGCGCCAAGCGGTTCATCCAGCAACAACAGGTCCGGCCGGTGCACGAGCGCGCGTGCAAGCGCTACCCGTTGCCGCTGACCGCCCGACAATTGCGCGGGCCAATCGCCCTCGCGCTCGCTCAGGCCCACTTCAGCCAGCGTCGCGCGAGCGTCTTCACGAGACGAACGCGGTAGCCCAAGCATCACGTTCTGCAGCACGCTTTTCCATGGCAGCAAGCGCGCATCCTGGAACATGATGCGTGTCTCCAGGGTGTTTGCTCCTGCGGCCGCGTTGCGTTGCACGACACCGCCGGTCGCTTTTTCAAGGCCCGCGATCAAACGCAGCAACGTGGACTTGCCGCAGCCGCTGCGCCCGACTATCGATACAAAACTGCCGCGCTCAATGGCGAAATCAAAGTTCGATAACACCTTGCGCTCGCCGAAATGCTTGTCGACACCTTGCAGCGCGACGGCCATGTCGGCGGGTTGATTACGAGGGACAACCGCCGCCGGCGCCCGTTCGCGCGCGACAACTTCCGATTGGTTGCCTTCCAGCACGGCGTTGCCCGATGCATACGATGCGTAGCTTGATGTCACGTTTTTGCTCCCTTCTGATACGCAGGATGCCAGCGTAGCGTGGCACGCTCGATCGACTTGGCAAGCATGTCGGCCAGCTTGCCGAGCAGCGCATAAAGCAGGATGCCGACCACCACCACATCGGTCTGCAGGAACTCGCGCGCGTTCATGGTCATATAGCCGATGCCCGATTGCGCGGAGATGGTCTCGGCCACGATCAGCATCACCCACATCAGCCCGAATGCGAACCGCACGCCCACGAGAATGGAGGGCAACGCCCCCGGCAGGATCACGTCACGATACAGCGCGAAGCCCGAGAGTCCGTAGCTTCGAGCCATCTCGATCAGGTCTGCATCGACTGAACGAATCCCGTGATACGTGTTCGTATAAACGGGGAAAAATACGCCCAGCGCGACCAGGAACAACTTCGCTTCCTCGCCGATACCGAACCACAGGATCACCAGCGGAATCATCGCGAGCGCAGGGATGTTGCGGATCATCTGCACGGTTGAGTCGAGGGCAATCTCAGCCGGTTTGAAGAGCCCCGTTCCCAGCCCCAGTACGAAGCCAATGCTCCCGCCAATAGCGAAGCCCGTCAGGGCGCGCCACGCGCTGACCTTCACGTTCGCCCACATGTCGCCCGACTGGATCAGCTCCCAAGCCGCTTTGACAACAGCAAGCGGCTCGGGCAGCACACGCGACGACAAACCGCCCGTGCGCGCGGCCAGTTCCCATGCAATCAGGATCAGGATGGGCACAAGCCACGGCGCAGCCTGTACACCGGTGCGACGAAAAAACGAAACTGCGTTCATCGGACCTCCGGGTTCAACTTTGCGATGCACGCGGCAAGTACGACGTGCCGACGATCTCACCGAACGGTCCCGACAACGGACCCGACGTGCGCTCTTTCTGTTCACGCGGCAGCAGCGGAAAGACGAGTTCGGCGAACCTGTACGACTCTTCGAGATGCGGATAGCCCGACAGGATGAAGGTGTCGATGCCAAGCGCCGCGTACTCCTTCATCAAGCCCGCGACCTGCTCAGGATTCCCCACCAGCGCCGTGCCTGCGCCGCCACGCACGAGCCCGACACCCGCCCACAAATGCGGATAGACCTCGAGCTTGTCGCGCCGGCCGCCGTGCAACGCCGCCATGCGCCGCTGGCCTTCCGAATCCATCTTTGCAAACGATGCCTGCGCGCGCTGGATGGTTTCATCGTCGAGCTTGCTGATGAGCTTGTCCGCGTCGGCCCATGCCTCTTGTTCGGTCTCGCGCACGATCACATGCAGCCGGATACCGAACTTGATCTCGCGGCCTTTATCGGCTGCACGGCGACGGATATCGGCGAGTTTCTTTTCAACTTCGGCGGGCGGTTCGCCCCAGGTCAGATAGGTATCGATATGATCAGCCGCAATCTCGTGCGCAGCCGGCGACGAACCGCCGAACCACAGTGGCGGATGCGCCTTCTGCACCGGCGGATAAAGCACCTTGCCGCCCTTCGAGCTCAGGTGCTTGCCGTCAAAATCGATCGTGCCGCCTTCATGCGACGACTCGAGCAAACCGCGCCAGATCTGCAGGAATTCGTCCGTCACTTCATAGCGCGTATTGTGATCGTTGAACACGCCGTCGCCAGCGAGTTCGACCGGGTCGCCGCCCGTCACCACGTTGATCAGCAGACGCCCGCCGGAGAGGCGATCGAAGGTCGACGCCATGCGTGCGGACAATGCGGGTGAAGTCAGACCGGGACGGATCGCGACGAGAAACTTGAGACGCTTCGTGGCGGGAATCAGGCTCGACGCAACCACCCAGGCATCTTCGCAAGAACGGCCCGTTGGCAACAGCACGCCTTCGTAGCCCAGCGTATCTGCCGCTACCGCGATCTGACGAAAGTAGTCGTAATCCGCGGCGCGCGCGCCTTGCGTCGTGCCGAGATAGCGGCTGTCGCCGTGGGTCGGAATGAACCAGAAAACATTCATCGGAGGCTCCTGCCTTACGGATCTAAGTTCAGTGTTGAGTGGGGAAGCGAGCGCAAGCGCAACGAACAAAAACACGACGCATGTTCGCGCGAAACGAGTCACCCGTCCCGTTCAGATGATTCATCTTAGCGATGCCCACTTGGGGCATGAACGATTTATTTAAGCTAAGGTTCTCGCCAATTCTGCTTATGCGTCTCTAGCGACGCAGGAGCGCAAGGTTAGGTCTAAACGAGTGCGCCTAAGCAACGTTCCAGCGCGCATCGGTGACCGCCAGCTTCTTCGGAATCAGCTTCAGGTCCGTGAAGGTATCGGCAATCTGCTGCTGGTACGCGAGGGTCTCCGGCGTGATCGGCTGCACGCCATACGCGGTCCGTTTCAACGCACGTTCAAGCGTCGGCTGATCCAGCCCGACCAGCGGCGACAGCAGCTTTGCGACATCGGGCACGTTGTCGCGGCCCCATTGATCGACGTGATCCAGTTCCTCCAGCAACGCATGCACAAGCTGCGGCTGAGCGGTCGCGAACTTACGTGTTGCAAGGTAGTACTGTGTGTTGCGCACCAGCCCCGTGCCGTCCACGATTACCCGCGCATTCGCCTGACGTTCCACGGCCGCGAGATACGGGTCCCAGATGACCCATGCGTCGACGCTGCCCTGCACGAACGCCGCGCGCGCGTCGGCGGGAGCGAGGTAGACCGGCTGAATATCCGCATACGAAAGCCCTGCTTTCTTCAGCGCTTCCACTAACAGATAGTGGACATTCGAGCCCTTGTTCAACGCCACTTTCTTGCCGCGCAGATCTTCTACCTTACGGATAGCCGAGTCGTGCGGCACGACAATCGCCTCGCCTTGCGGTGCAGGCGGTTCGTTGCCGACATACACAAAGTCCACCCCTGCGGCCTGTGCAAAGATCGGCGGCGTTTCACCTACTGTGCCGGCATCGACTGCGCCTGCATTGAGGCCTTCCAGGAGTTGCGGTCCAGCGGGAAATTCGAGCCATTGCACGGTAACGCCTTGCGCAGCCAGCCGTTTGTCGAGCGTTCCGCGCGCCTTCAGAACGACGAAATTGCCGTACTTCTGATAACCGATACGAAAGATTTTTCCCGGCTCTTCGGCACGTGCCGTCTGGCTCGAGAGTAGTGCTCCGGTCCCGGTCAGAACGCTGGTGGCGCCGGCGCTTAGCGCGGCTATCCTGAGCAATGCCTGACGGCGTGATGGTGCGGCCGGTTGCGGCAGCGTTTCGTCTTTTGTTCGGTAATGGTCGGACATGCTTTGCTCCTCAGTATTCAAAGTCGGCCGGGACGTGGGTCTGGCACAAAACCATCACGATTCGGCATCCTTACTTTCTGCAACGATTGCGCGTCAAGCCGGGTATCGGGCGGTACGATGCCATTCTGATTCAACAGATACGCGCTGAGCGCATAGACTTCGTCAGCCGACAAGGACTCGGGTGCGTTGTACGGCATCGCGCGGCGAATGTAGTCGAACAGCGTGGTGGCGTACGGCCAGTAACTACCAACCGTGCGTTTGGGTTTTGCGCTCGCCAGCGTGCCCCGGCCACCCACCAGCGCATCGCCGATCAAACCCTGACCCAACGCGCCGTGACAGGCTGCGCACTTCTCCACGAATACGTGCGCGCCCATTGTCACGTCGCCGCTACCAGCGGGAAGACCGCGACCGTCCGGCGCCACGTCAATATTCCATGCAGCGATCTCGTCCGCGGTCAGTGGTGTTCCAAGGTCGTGTGCTGCAAAACATGCGGGCGTCACAACAAACAGCACGAGCAGCAGCGCCTTACGCATTGCGCACCTCGCCTGCCGCATCAATACGCCACTGCTGGATCCCGTTGTAGTGATACTGCGAGTTGAGACCGCGCGCGGCGACCAGCGCTTCGCGCGTGGGTTGGACGTAGCCGGTTGAATCGGTGGCGCGCGACAGGATGCTTGCCGGTTCACCCGTCCAGCTCCAGTCGGCCTCAAAACGCGTCAGCGCACGGTCACGGACCGGCGTTTCCAGCCGCGCCGCTCGCCAGGTCGCGCCGCCGTCCGTCGAGACGTCCACCTGGCGGATCGTGCCGCGTCCCGACCATGCCAGTCCGGAGATCGGATAAAACCCGTGCGTCGTCAGCCGATGTCCCGGCGAAGGCCGCGTGATCACCGACTTCGCGTCCATCTCGAACACGAACTGGCGCGCGGTGCCATCGGCGAGAAGGTTTGTGTACTTCGAGGTTTCTTCACGCGTTTGCAAAGGGGCGCTGACCACCTTTAGGCGACGCAGCCACTTGACGTGCGTATTGCCCTCGAAGCCTGGCACGATCAGCCGCAACGGGTACCCGTTCTCGGGACGCAGGCGTTCACCGTTTTGCGCGTAAGCCACGAGCGCCCGATCCGCAATGCGCGACAACGGCAGGCTGCGAGTCATCGCGGCGGCATCGGCGCCTTCGGCCAGCACCCATCCCGATCCACCGGTCGTGCCGCCCACCTCCTCCAGCAGCGTGGACAAACGCACGCCCGTCCATTCGCAACACGACAACAGGCCATGCGTGAGTTGCACGGGCATGCCGCTCGGACCGCTCCATTCGTTACCGGTATTCCCCGAACATTCGATGAAATGAATCCGCGACTCCGACGGCAATCGCAGGATATCGTCCATGGTGAAAAGCTTCGGATTCCGTACGAGTCCGTGAATAGCCAGCCGATGCAGCGCCGGATCAATATCCGGGACGCCTGCATGATGACGCTCGTAGACGAGACCGTTCGGTGTGATCGAACCATGCAGGTCGGCGAGCGGCGTCATGGAGGACGCCGCGCCGGGCAATGGCCAGGCCTTGGCCGCGCGGCGCACGACGTCGGCTTCGTATCGTGACGGCAAGCCGTAGGGATGTTCGAGGATTGGCGTGCCGGGCGTCTTCGACCAAGGCGCAATTTCAAGCGGTTTCAGCAACTCGGCGGCGCCGGCTTGCGACGCGGCAAACCCGCCGGCAGCCAGACTGCCAAGCAGGCGTCTGCGACCCTGTGAAGGTGAGGACTTTCGGGAGCTCATCGACTGCCTAGGGCTGCGTGGCAGTCAGCGACGCCGTGGCTACATTCGTCGCGACGGCCTTGTGCGCAGCGAAGTCCCAGACGAGCGCGCTGGCGGTATCGACGGGCTTGGGCAGCAGCTTCGCCTGATAGAAAGTATCGGCAATGGCTTGTTGCTCGCCGAAGTTCTTCGCCACGACCGCACGCACCGCATATGTGCGCCGACTATTCGCGCGCTCGACCGTTGCTTGATCGAGACCCCACACCGGCGCCAGGATCTTCGCCGCTTCTTGCGGATGCGCCTTGGTCCAGACGCCCGCTTCAACGAGCTGCTTGAACACGATATCGACGATCTGCGGGTGCGCCTGTGCAAACGGCGTGGACGCGAGGTAATACCGCTGATACGACGCCAGGCCATCGCCGCGGATCAAAATGCGCGCGCCCGGATCTTGTTCGACGGAAGCGACATACGGGTCCCACGCGAACCACGCGTCGACGTCGTTGCGCTCGAACGCCGCGCGCGCATCGGCGGGTGCGAGATAGCTGATCTTGACATCGGCCGGCGAGAGCTTGGCGCGAGCCAGCGCGGCGAGCAGCAGGTAATGACTGCCGGCTGCCTTGGTCACGGCAATGCGCTTGCCCTTCAGGTCGGCGAGCGAGTGGATGGGTGCGTCGCGATGCACGATCACGGCTTGCGCCGAGGGCGACGGCGTTTCCTGCGCGACGTAGACGAAGTTTGCGTTGGCCGCTTGCGCGAAGACGGGCACGGTATCCGCCACGTCCGCGCTGAAGTCCACCGCGCCCGCGTTCAGCGCTTCGGTGAGCGGCAGTCCGCTCGCGAATTCACCCCATTCAATGCGAACGTTAAGCGGCGCCACGGCGCGTTCCAGCGTGCCGCGCGCCTTGAGGATCGCGATCAGCGTGGACGATTTTTGAAAGCCGATCCGCAGTTTGACCGGATCGCCCGAAGGCGTTTGCGCCATGGCGCTCACCGCGCTCAGGGCAGTCACGGCCAGCGCAACGCACGCGACCAGACGGGTGAAGATTTTCATGGGGATATCGCAGGCAGATTAAGCAGCCGATCATGCTAACAACGCGCGCGTCCAGCACTAAACGATCAATCGTGATATCGATTGCAGCGGAAATGCTGAGCGGGTCGCGAGCCCCGGGACAGCGCGGTGCGGACTTGAAATACCCGCAAGAATCCCGCATCTCATGATCCATTTATCCGGAGCACGATCATGGGAAGCCGTCCCCAATTCATCGATGATCTCTCGCGGGGTCCGGCGGGCGCGACCTTCGCAGCCCCGCTCGGCGACGAAGCCCTGCTGGACACTTACTCCCAGACCGTGATCAGCGCGCTCGAACGCGTGCAGCAAGCGGTCGCTTTTATTTCAGTCGAACGGCGTTTGCCCGGCGACAAAAACGGCCGCGGCGCTCGCGGCGCACAAGGAGGCTCAGGCTCGGGATTCATCTTCACGCCCGACGGTTATCTGCTGACGAATAGCCACGTCGTCCACGGCGCCACGCATATCCGCGTGACGCTCGCCGACGGTGCCACATTCGACGCCGATCTCGTCGGCGACGATCCCGACAGCGACCTCGCGGTGCTGCGCATTGGCTCGGCCGAGGCGTTACCGCACGTCGAGCTGGGCGAGTCCGGCAAGCTGCGAGTCGGGCAGATCGCGATCGCGGTGGGCAACCCGCTTGGGCTCGTGCAGACGGTCACGACCGGCGTGGTCTCGGCGCTCGGACGATCCTTGCGATCGAACTCCGGACGCATGATCTACGACGTGATCCAGACCGACGCCGCGCTCAATCCCGGCAACTCGGGCGGCCCGCTGATCAACTCGGCGGGTCAGGTGATCGGCGTGAACACGGCGATCATTGCCGGCGCTCAATCGATCTCGTTTGCGACCGCTATCGATACCGCCAAGTGGGTCATCATGCAGCTCTTCGCATACGGGCGTGTGCGGCGTGCTTACATTGGCGTGGCCGGCACGACCATGCCCATCTCGCGGCGCGTGCAGCGATACTTCGAGCTGCCGGCGGCGAACGGCGTGCACGTGATGGAAGTTGTTAAAGGAAGTCCGGCCGCGCTCGGCGGATTGCGGACCGACGACCGGATCGTGACTATCGACACATTGCCGGTAGACAGCGTGGATAGCCTGCAGCGCTCGCTGGATGCATCGCGTATCGATCGGGCGGTGAAGGTTACAGTATTGCGCGGCACGCAAAAGCTGGAACTGGACGTGACGCCGGTCGAACAGGCTGGTTGAAACAACTGGCGCCGCATGTCAAGCTGGCCGCTTAATCGCGGCCCTTTGCCATGCTCGAAAATACGCCGTCGCGTCGAATCAGACCGTGGAACATGGCCGCGCCGAGATGCGCGAGGAAAGCCGCGAACAGCAGCAAGGCGAGCTCCGTGTGAGCTGATCGAAGCAACGCATAAAGGCGTACATCCTGCTGGACGATAGGCGGCAGGTTCACCGGTCCGAATAGATGAATCGGAAAACCGCCGGCCGACAACATCGACCAGCCGACCAGCGGCATGGCGAACAACAGCGCATAGAAAACCCAGTGCGACAGATGCGCGATCTGCTGCTGCCATCGCGGCATGTCGTCGGGCAGACGAGGCGTTCGATGTGTCAGCCTCACAATGAAACGGAAGCTCACCAGCACAAGAATGGCTATACCCAACGGCTTGTGAATGGCAAGCAGCGTCTGATGCCATGAAGATAATGTGGCCACCATCCCCACGCCGATGAACAACATAGCGATGACAAGCGGCGCCATGAGCCAGTGCAAAAATCGCGCTGACGGACTGAAGTGCTTTCGATCGACGCTCATTCGTGACTCCGTGCTGGTTGTTGACGGGTGCGTACTGAGTCTCGGGCATCATCGACCAGCGGACGATGTGAGTCTTGCCGTTTGCATCGATAGTCAATCCGGTTTGTCGCCTTTGTCATTAATTCGATATCCTTATGAATACGAATTCTTAACGGGCAAGCACGATTCAGTTCTTTAATTTTGGGGGGTTACAACGGAGTGAACAGCTTTGCGTGGCCGCTTATTCCGAAGCCACGATGTTCTTCAACACCGTGGCTTCGAACAGGCTATTGCGTAGACACGGAAGCACCCGATGGCGCTTTAGCCCCGCCCATTGCGGTCAACTGCGAGTAGACGTCGTGCGACAGGTCAAGCAGCACTTTCCGGTCGATTGCACCGGAGACGGCGTAACCGAAATCCCCGTCGATCCAATAAAACACGTTCACCGATCCATCCTGATACAGCTTGAACGCAGTCGTGTCCGAGCTGATCTTGCGATGCGATATGCACAGCGTAATCCGCTCGCCTTTCGCGTCGTGGTACATGAACTGCGCCACGGGGCCGTCGTCGCCGGGCAACAGGCGGCCGCCCATCAACTCGAATCCCGAGCGGGTCAGGATGGGCGGACGCACGTCCGTACCGAGCCGGTTCGAAATCCAGCTCACCAGTTCCTGCTCGCGATCCGCGCCCACTTCCACGGGCCGCATCACTTCCGGCGCGTACATCACGTGGGCTATGGCCGATTGCCGTGCGAACGACTCGCCGACGGCATAGCTTGCACGTTGCACCGATGCCCCGCCGTTTCCCGCCATGAACGTGTCATGGCCCACGGTCCCTGTCATGCCCGCTACGCCGATGCCGACGCCCAGCACCAGCGCCGCCGCCATGCCCGCGAACTGCGGCCAGTTGGCGGCAACACGCCAGCGCTTGGGTTCCGGCGGTAGCAGACGCTGCGGCACGGGTTCACTTAGCACGCGGTCATAGCGGTCATGGAACATGCTGTTCAGCGAGAAATAGTCGCTGACTTTCGTCGCCAGTGCTTCGTCGCGCTCCAGCAGACGATCGATCTCCTCGCGGCGATGCTCAGCCAGCGATCCGTCGACATACGCGTGAATTTCGTCTTCCGTGATGGGTGTTTGTTGGTCGCTCATCGCACCACCTGTAATTTAGCGCCCGGTTGCGCGCCGGCCATCAGCGCGCGCAGTCTTTCACGTCCGCGCGACAGGCGCGACATGACCGTCCCAATCGGAATTTCCAGCGCCTGCGCCACATCGGCGTAACTCATTTCTTCCAGTCCTACGAGCAGCACGACCTGGCGCTGGTCGAGCGGCAAGCGCTGCAACGCGAAGTCGAGATCGCGCACTTCGAGCGATTGCGTTTGCGTGCCCGCCACGGCAAATTCGCGCTCCGATATGTTTTCGTCATCGACTGAAATATGCACAGCCTTCACACCTGCACGGCGGGCCTGATTCGCGAACACGTTGTGCATGATCGTGAACAGCCACGCGCGCAAGTCGGTGCCGGTCTGAAACTTCTCGGTGTGCCGGAGAGCGCGTTCAAGCGTGTCCTGCACCAGATCGTCGGCGAGATCGCGATTGTTGATCAGCGCTCGCGCGTAGCGGCGCAATCGCGGCACATGTTCCATTAACTCGTCACGGACGCCCATTGGCCTTCCTTCATTTTGTAAGCTTACGCAAACGTTCGATAAACCGTTGCTCTGATGCTGGGCTAACACCGGGTCGTGGCGAATATTCCTGCTGCCGGCGTATTTTTGTCGGCGAGGTGCGTGATTATGCCGTCGACAATTTTTTGATAACGGATTAATCCCTAACTACCCGTCATCAGGTCGGCGGCCAACATCAATCCGCGGGTCTTCGCACGGCCCGCGAGCACGTAACGCTTGTCGCCCGCAGTCCATGCAAGCAAACGGCTGGCACCCACGCGATGGGCTTTCCACTGAGGCTGCGGCTTCGCAAACAGGCCCGGCGCCACAAGCAGCACGGCGGCCTCTTCACCTCGATTGCGATACACATATTCCGTTGCCGAAGCGAATGGCCCCACCGGCATTTTCCGGCGCGCAACGGGATGGAAACCGACGCTGGATAGATCCGGGGCGCCTGCCAAAGCCCCTGCGGAGGTTTCATAACCCACTGCACCCGATGCCATCTCCTGGGCGGCCACCGCCTGTTCCAGCGCCATCATCGAGGCATTGTCGAGCGCTGAATCGGAAATGTCGAACGCGAGGATTGCCGTGGCAGCGACTGCCAGCGTCACGACCGCCGCGATAAGCAGCGCCCGAAGGCTCCGTCTCGACAGGCGCCGACGAGGCGCAGGTGCTTGGGGCGCCGTTTCGTCGTCGGGTTCGTGAAAGGTGTTTTGCATCTGCCAGTTCAGGCGCCCGTAAAACGCTACTCGCTTGGCCTCGTCGGGGCGGCTTTTCAAATACGTTTCTACACTCGCCGCGCGTTGGGGATCCAGCATGCCGTCGGCGAATGCCTGCACGTCCGACTCCGAGAGCCGGGGTTCCGTTGGGGGTGTTGTTATGGGCATGATCTGGCTATGTTTGGCGGTTCGTTGGCTGCATGTTGGCTGCACGTACTAGGGCGAACACAAAGCACCGGGATTTATTCCACACCGGGCGCAAGATTCCCCTATGTAATCCCCCGCGCGCGTAAACACCGTCTTTAGCGGGTTATTCCGTCCGATCCGAAATAAATTCTGATTCACTCGTGATTCATCCGAACATAAAAATAATCAAATCTATCGGGAATATCCCGCACCCATTACGGGTTCTCTCCATTGCAAGCTGCACACATTCAAGTACAGATTAAACCTCGCAGGAGCGAACCATGAAAACCTTAAGCGTCGCAGTATTGTTTCTCGCCACGATCGCCTCAGCACACGCCTTTGCTCAAACCAAGACCCGCGCCGAGGTCTACCAGGAACTGATCGCGGCGCAGCAGGACGGCCGCGATTTCGTCACCGATACGTCCTACCCCGACGTCAACCCGATCTTCGCGCATCAACTCGAACAACAAGAAGCACGCCTGGCTCAGAACCAGACGACCAACGCCAATACAGTAGCCAGCTCATCGGCTAGCAACTCGTCCAGCGCAACGAACTGAACCATCGCGCCAAATCAATCTTCGCCAGCCAGTTAAATAAATCGTCATCCTAACAATTTTCACTTTACCCCTGAGGTCATCATGAACAAATTCCTTATCTCCGCTCTCGTTCTCTCGTCGGCACTGGCCGCCCCTGCCTTCGCGTTCGCACAAAGCAACGGCCCTGTCACCCGCGCCCAAGTCAGAGCCGAACTCGTTCAACTGGAAAAAGCCGGCTACAGCCCGGGCGGTGAAGACGTCAATTATCCGCAGGACATCCAGGCCGCCGAGCAACGCGTAGCCGAACAACAAGGCGTTGCGTCTTCGTCGTACGGAGCGGCGGTTAGCGGCACGTCTGCATCGGGTATGTCAGCACATACCGCGCCGGATAACGGCCCTCAATCGGTCTTCTTCGGTCATTGAGCCGCATGCACGGCAAGGCGCCAGCGCGCGATGACCAAAGCCTGCTCTACGCTCATCCGGTCCGCGCGCTTGCCGATTGTTCAAAAACCCGCTCCCCGCTCCAGCCGATAAACTTCACAGGCACGCGCGACCGCTTCCCGTCGCGCTTACCCTTCCGGAGACATCGACATGAAGCAGGCGCTTCAACATCTAACCGTGCCCACACGCACGCGCGGACTGCACGAAATCACTCGCGACATTGAACGCTGGATTACTCTGCAGGACATCCAGACCGGGCTGTTGACCGTCTTCCTGCGGCACACCTCCGCTTCCTTACTGATCCAGGAAAATGCCGACCCTGACGTGCGCACCGACCTTGAACAGTTCTTCGAGACCATCGCGCCGGAAGCACCCGGGCGCTATGTCCACGACGCGGAAGGCCCCGACGACATGCCCGCGCATCTGCGAACCGCGTTGACGCAAGTTCAGTTATCCATTCCCGTCGATGCCGGCCGGATGGTCCTCGGCACGTGGCAAGGCATTTATGTCTTTGAGCACCGGCGCGGCCCGAGTCGACGTGAAGTTGTATTGCACCTTTTCGGCGAGTGATTTAATATACGCATCGCGTACATAACCACCGACGGAGCGTCCACCGTGCAAGCTCAACAGCAAACTATCCTGCGCGATGCCATGCGCCGCCTGAACATGACCCGCGACGCGTTCGCGAACCGGATTGGCGTATCGCGCCGAGCGCTGGATACATGGCTGCTCCCGGATGAATCGGCGGAATCGCGCGCCATGCCCGAGATCGCGAGCCGCTACGTCATGGAGCTGGTGGAAAGAATCCCGTCCGGCGACGACTATACACAACGCGTATATTCACCATCTATTCTTCACGAAGGCCGGCCACATCTGTTGTCCGTCGATCAATTCTCGCGTGACTCCGTCGAGGCGCTGTTCCAGGTCGCCGACACCATGCAACCCATCGCGCGCCGCCAGAAGATCACGCGCGTGCTTGAGGGCGCGGTCCTTGCCAACCTGTTCTTCGAAGCCAGCACGCGCACGCGTGTGAGCTTTGGTGCTGCATTTTGCCGGCTGGGCGGCTCGGTCTGCGACACGACCGGCTTCACGTTTTCATCGATGGCCAAAGGCGAGTCAATCTACGACACCAGCCGCGTGATCAGCGGTTACGCCGACGCACTTGTCGTGCGCCATCCGGAGAAGGGATCAGTAGCCGAATTTGTGCGTGCGACCAACGTGCCGGTCATCAATGCCGGCGACGGCCCCGGCGAACATCCCAGTCAGGCGTTGCTCGACCTCTACACCATCCAGCGCGAATTCTCGCGCGTGGGGAAGATTGTCGACGGGTCGCATATAGCAATGGTTGGTGACCTTAAATACGGTCGCACGGTCCATTCGCTCGTCAAGCTGCTGGCGCTGTATCGGGGACTGAAGTTCACGCTGATTTCGCCTGCTTCGCTCGAAATGCCCGCTGCTATTCTCGATCAGATCAATCGCAACGATCATGTGGTCGAGCAGACCAACGACTTGCAGACGGGGTTGAAAGGCGCGGACGTGGTGTATGCAACGCGGATTCAGAAAGAGCGCTTTGCCGACGAATCCATTGAAGGTTACACGCCGGATTTCCAGATCAATCAAGCGTTGGTCGATAGCGTGTGCGGGCCTGATACGCTGATCATGCATCCGCTGCCGCGCGATGGACGCCCCGGGGCCAATGACCTCAGCACCGACCTCAACCACGATCCAAGACTTGCTATCTTTCGGCAAACGGACAATGGCATTCCGGTTCGCATGGCAATCTTTGCAGTGCTGTTAGGAGTAGAACGCCAGGTCCAGCATTCCATGCGCGACGCGGCTTGGAAGTCACCGGCTTACATTGGTCCTGACGATGCGGTATTCCACGGCATCGATTAAGCGATCTATACAGCGCCGCCATTAATATTAACGCGGCGTTTACACACAAAAAGTTACGCTGGAAGTGATCCCGAATACAGGAGCTTGCAGCGTAATGAACCTTGTCCTTGAAAGACTTGCCGGCTCGGCTACATCGAAAAAAACGGACACGCAGGAAGCGATTTCAGCGTCCTGCGTGTCCCGTGTGCATCTCTCCGCCGTCCTGCACAGCAGGCAGGATGAAGCCGCCCGCGAGCGCATCAGGCGGCTGTTCCACTCGCCGCTAGGCGTGTATGTCAGCCAGGCATCGCGCGATCATGACGACCTCCGGCTGGTCTTCGATGTGGCAATGGAAGACCTGGAGTTCACCGTGCGCACGCTGCATCAGGTGCTGCCCGAAGCGGTTATCGAAGCCGTGCGTCCGCGTGTGTTCACGCATCGTCGCGAGCATTGAAGCGCAGCTTTCATGGCTTTCATGGCCGATGACTCAAATCTGCGCCAACGAGAAATCGACGGCGGCGCGGGCGTGGAGCGCGGTGGTATCGAGTAACGGGACGGGGCTGTCGGCTTCGTTCACCAGCAGCATGATCTCGGTGCAACCCAGCACGATCGCTTCCGCACCACGCGCGGCGAGTCCGTGCATCACATCGCGATACAGCTTGCGCGAATCGTCGTTGACAATCCCCAGACACAGCTCGCGATAGATGATGTCGTGAATCACCGCTTGTTCGGCAGGCTCGGGCAAGAGCGTGGAAATGCCATGCCGCTCTTGCAGGCGGTCGCGGAAAAAACTTTCGCGCATCGAAAACGCCGTGCCGATAAAACCGACCTTGCGTATGCCCCGCTTTTTCGCTTCGATCCCGGTCGGATCAACAATATGCAGGAACGGAATGGACACGGCCGCCGCAATTTGCGGCGCGACGAGATGCATGGTGTTCGTGCAGAGCACGATGCAATGCGCGCCACCGGCTTCGAGATGACGCGCTGCGTCGGCCAGCCGAATGCCGGCGATGTTCCATTGTCCGTCGCGTTGGAGTTGTTCTATCGGTGCGAAATTCACGCTGTGCAACAGGACTTGCGCGGAGTTCAAGCCGCCGAGCCGCGTGCGTACGTCCCGGTTGATCAGCCGATAATATTCCGTAGTCGATTCCCAACTCATCCCGCCGATCATGCCAATGGTTCTCATGCTGTTCATGATGCCCGTCCTGCAAATCAGATTGATTGAAGCAACATAGTGCAGCGAAGCGGGAGGAGTGGCTAGTGCGGAATTTCAAGATGTCGGCCGATCGCCCAACCTACTTCGCACGCGCGACTGCGCAACTATGATCCTGCAACTCCTCCGATGACGCGAAGTCACCTTTATCGCGTTGCACGTGATCATTGAGAAGAAAGAATGCCGGCTTGCCGTCGGGCGCCGTGGTTCCCGCTAGCAGCAAGGTTTGATCAGCCATGATCTGACCTTCGCGCGCCACGTCGGGGGCAAGCAGCTTGAAGGGATCGATGGAAGCCAGATCCGCGTCATCAATACGCCGAATGCGGTATGCATGTCCGCGCAACAACTTGGGGAATGGGGTCCACTCCGTGCCGATCTTCGGACCTTGCTCACGCAATGCGCGAACGACATCCGGTGCAAGGCAATCGATATGAATGTGCAACTGGTTTTGCGTGCGGCCACTGGTCGAGTTGATGGCGAGCGAGAGTTCATCGCGGGGAAGATCCCGCCCTAACTTCGCTTCAACAAAACGCCGTGCTTCCCAGGCAGCGCGCCAGTAATTCGGCGAGCCCAGCATCATCAAATCCGGACTTTCGATGCCGCCAATGCGAGCGGTCGGAATCAACAAATACTGGGCAACGCCGTTGAGATCCTTGAGGACCGCGAAGCCGCCCGACGGATCGACATCGACACATTTCTGCGGGACGTTCGCGCCACGTGCCGCAGGCTCGCACCAGTTGTGGACGATCTGCCATAACGCGTCGGGGTTGCCCGCGTGAGCAATGGAGACGAACAGCGCGGCGATAGTGAACGAGGCGAAGCGAACAAGGAGCCGGACATTGCGCATGGAGTGAGCGGTCGACACGAAAGCCTGCATCGTAACAAGACTTCATGACGGCCGCGCGCAACTCAAGCGCTCACATCACCGGCAAATGGAGATGATGCGGATGTTCGACGGTGTCCGCAATCAGCCTGAGCGCGTCTTCACATTCATCGAGACTCTTGGGACCGCCAAGGCAGATGCGAATGGCTTCGGGCGGATTGCCATCGGTCGCGAAAGCCGCCGCCGATACCGCCCCAATCCCTTGCGATCGCAGTTGCAATGCAAGCTCGGAGGCGTTCCATCCGCACTCTGCCGGAATAGGCATCCAGAGATGAAACCCGGCCGGATCGGCATCGAACTTCCAGCCGGACAACACCCGCGCAGCAAGTTCCTGACGTGCTGCGGACTCCGTACGAATTGCATCGAGCATGAGGTCTGCTGTACCGTCATTCACCCACTGCGTCGCCAGCAGCACGGTGAAGGGGCTGGCCATGACCGTGGTTGCGCGCAACGCCCCGGCAAGATGCTGAGAGCGCCGGGCGGACGGCGCACGAATGTAAGCCACGCGCAGGCCGGCGCCAAAACTCTTTGAGAACCCGGTGACGTAGTAAGTAAGATCCGGAGCCAGCGTAGCCAGCGCATCGGGTGCCTGGACCGGCAACATGCCATACGCATCGTCTTCGATAATCGGCACGCTGTACCTTAGCGCCACATCGGCAAGCGCCTCGCGCCGCTTCGACGATAACGTCACCGTGCTCGGATTCTGGATGGTCGGATTGCAATAGAACGCGCTGGGTTTATCGCTCTTGCACAGCGCTTCGAATGCATGGGCAAGCGGTCCGTCGTCATCGCGTGCCAGCGCCTGCAAACGCACGCCTAGTTGAGCGGCAATCGCCTTGATGCCCGGGTAAGCCAGCGTATCGAGGCAGATGGTTCCCCCGGGTCGCGCAAGCTGCGACACCAGCGCCACCAGCGCGCTATGAATGCCGGGGCAAACCAGCACCTTGTCTTCATCGCAATCATCGAAACGGCGCTTCAGCCACGTCGTGCCGGCGGCCCGATCGTCAGCAGTGCCACCGAAATCCTGATACCGCAGCAGCCGATACGGGTCCGTAGCGGAAAATAGCCGCGCCGCGGAATCGCGCAAACGTGCGGCGAGTTCTGCGGGCTCAGGCGGCATGTTCATGGTCATCTCGACACTGCTGCCACCGGACAACGGCAGCGTCGCTGTCCGGCCGCGCACAAATGTGCCGCTGCCGGCACGCGAGTCAAGCAGCCCTCTTTTGCGCGCCTCGGCGTAGGCCCGCGCCACGGTCGTGTAATTGAGCTGCAGTTCCTCAGCCAGGTCGCGCAAACCGGGCAGCCGATCGCGCGGGCGCAGGCGTCCGCTCGCCAGATCTTCTTCGATTAATTCCGGAATCAGTAAATAAGCCGGCTTACGGCTTTCTGTCAGTTTCCTGATCCAGTGATGAGTAAGACTGGCCATGAGGCGCTCTCGGATTAATACGGTTAAAAAAACAATAACACGCCGGCGGCTGGAAAAATAAAGTGATCGCATTGAGTGATCGTGTGGAGAAACCAATCAATCAAGGGTCAATGCACGTATCCGGTGTTTATTGCACCATGCGGGCGCGGCAGCACCATTGTGATCACGCCAGACTGGTGCAGACTCACTGCCTTATCAGGCCGGAAGCCAAGCCGTACAGGGCACCTCGGGATCGTCACTAAAATTTTTCATTGCTCTAAGCGCACTGATCGTTTGAATGATCGGGTATTGATCGTATTAACGCGCTCATTGAATGGCACGCCCGTTGCATTAACAGCTTCGTATTCTGCAATTTGCTCCGGGTTAAAAAATCCGGTGCCTTTGGTTCAAACGTCTATTTACTGGAGATTAGAATGCCTGCCGTCAATATCCCGATGCACAAGAAAGGCGATTACCTTGTCGATTATGAAGAGAAGGTATTTGAAGACGTCAAGGCCGCGCCGGGTGAAAAGGCGCTGGTGACATTCCACACGGTCGCGTTCGAGGGTTCCATCGGCTTCGTCAACCTGCTGCAGGCCACCCGGCTGCTGCGCAAGGGCTTCGAGACCTCGGTGCTGCTCTATGGCCCAGGTGTGACGCTTGGGCTTCAACGCGGCTTTCCGACCCTCGGCGACGAAGCGTTTCCTGGCCATCTGAACTTCAACAAGCAGATCCAGAAGTTCATGGAGGAAGGCGGCAAGGTCTATGCATGCCGCTTTGCGCTGCAAGCGCTGTATGGGCAGGGCGAAGCGTCGTTGATCGAAGGCATCAAGCCGATCAGTCCGCTCGACGTGCTCGACATCCAGCTGCTGCATCGCAAGGACGGCGCGCTGATTATCAACACCTGGACCGTCTGACGCCGCGCCTCAAGCCTCTTATCAACACGGAACGACCATGCCCGACAAGAGAATCGTCCGCGCCGCCGCGGTCCAGATCGCACCGGACCTCGAACGGCCCGGTGGCACGCTGGAGAAGGTCCTTGCGACGATCGACGACGCTGCGCGCGAAGGCGTGCAGATCATCGTCTTCCCCGAGACCTTCCTGCCCTACTACCCGTACTTTTCGTTCGTGCGGGCGCCGGTGGCATCGGGTGTCGAACACATGCGTCTCTATGACGAAGCGGTGGTCGTGCCCGGTCCGGTGACGCAGGCGGTCGCGGAGCGCGCACGTCGGCATGGCATGGTCGTCGTGCTGGGGGTGAACGAGCGCGATCACGGCAGCTTATACAACGCACAACTAATCTTTGATACCGACGGCGAGCTGCTGCTCAAGCGCCGCAAGATCACTCCGACGTTCCACGAACGGATGATCTGGGGCATGGGCGATGCAGCCGGACTGAAGGTAGCGGGAACCAGCATCGGTCGAGTGGGTGCGCTCGCGTGTTGGGAACACTACAACCCGCTTGCGCGTTATGCGTTGATGACGCAGCACGAAGAGATTCATTGCAGCCAGTTTCCGGGCTCGCTGGTCGGCCCTATTTTTGGTGAGCAGATTGAAGTGACCATCCGCCATCACGCACTGGAATCCGGCTGCTTCGTGATCAATTCAACGGGCTGGCTGACCGAGCCGCAGATTGAATCAATCACGAAGGATCCGGGCTTGCAGAAGGCGCTTCGCGGCGGCTGCAACACGGCCATCATCTCACCCGAGGGCCAGCATCTCGCCCCGCCTTTGCGCGAGGGCGAAGGACTGGTGATCGCTGACCTGGACATGTCGCTGATCACCAAACGCAAACGCATGATGGATTCGGTCGGTCACTACGCGCGGCCCGAACTACTGAGCCTCGCGATCAACGACCGGCCCGCGGTTACGTCGGCACCCATGAACAGCTTCTCACCTTCCACCGGGGGATTGCACCTTGAACGCGAACGAGACCTTGTCGACCACGAGCCGGCAACTGATGACTGAACTGCAATCGACAGGTTTGCGTCTCGCCAATCCGGGTGCGGGGCAAGCGCTTGGCGTGGCCAGCCGACGCGGCGGCGCGGGGCCGTCCGATCACAAGGCGGTCACCATCGACGGCGTGACCATCATGGTGCCGGTGCATACGAATACCGCGTGGCACTCGCCGTTCGTGGCGTCCGCACCTGACGCCCACGGTAGCAGCGCGTTGCTGCGAGGATCGATACCGATTGCGAGCATCAGCTTTCCGAAGTCGCCGCGTTTCTACGCGATGCAGACCTTCGACGGCGTGCCCTATTCGCACATCGCAACGCTGCATGGATCGGACGTGCTTGCGACGACGGTTCTGCAAACCTGCATCCGTTATGAAAGCCGCAAGAAGACCTGCAAGTTTTGCGCGATCGGGCAATCGCTTGCTGCGGGCAGGACGATCGCGCGCAAGACGCCGGAGCAATTGGCGGAAGTCGCACGCGCGGCCGTGTTGCTCGATCGCGTGAAGCATATGGTGCTGACCACCGGCACGCCGCCGACCAAGGACCGCGGCGCGCAGATCCTGTGCGAAAGTGCATTCGCGATCAAGGCCGCGGTCGACCTGCTGATCCAGGCGCAATGCGAACCACCGGATGACGATAAATGGTTCGAGCGCATGCGCGCAAGCGGTATCGATACGCTCGGCATGCATCTCGAAGTGGTCACGCCTGCGCTACGCGAACAGATCATGCCGGGCAAGGCGAGCGTGCCCATCGCGCGCTACATGGAAGCGTTCAAGGCGGCGGTGGCGGTGTTCGGCCGGGGTCAGGTGAGCACCTACATACTCGCGGGTCTCGGTGACACGGCAGACGCCATCCTGTCGATCTCGCGCGAGCTGGTCGATCTCGGCGTGTACCCGTTCGTGGTCCCGTTCGTGCCGATCAGCGGCACGCCACTCGAGGATCATCCCGCGCCCTCGCCCGAATTCATGAAGTCGGTCTTGCAGCCGCTTGGCGCGATGGTGTCGGCGGGCGGCATGCGCTCCGCCGATATCAAGGCAGGCTGCGGCAAATGCGGCGCGTGTTCGTCGTTGTCATCCTACGAGGTCTGATCATGCTCGCCGATACCGAAGATCTTGCAGCGCTTTATACGCCCGCCAGCTACGCGATCAAGTGGATCACGCTGCCGTGGGAAGCGAACGAAGCGTATAAGCTGCGGCGCGCGGTGTTCTGCATCGAGCAAGGGATTTTTATCGGGGATGACCGCGATGAAATCGATGAGCGCGCGCAGTTGATCGTCGCGGTAAGTTGTATCGGCGGGATGCCTGAGCAGGTCGTTGGTACGGTACGCATTCATGAAGACGCGCCGGGCGTCTGGACCGGCTCGCGCCTCGCGGTGCATGCCGCGTTTCGGCGCCACGGCAAGATTGGCGCAACCCTGATCAAGCTGGCGGTCAGCAGCGCGCATGCGCTTGGCTGTACGACCTTCCTCGCGCATGTCCAGAGCCAGAACGCCGCGCTGTTTCATGCGTTGCACTGGACCACGCTCTCCGAAGAACTCATGCATGGCCGGCCGCATCATCTGATGCAGGCAGACCTTGCGTTCTACCCGCCTTGCGTGACACCGCAAAGCGGTTTCATGACGCAATATTCGTCCGCGCGGAAGGCATCATGACGTTGACGGACCTTGTCGCCGCACTCAGGGAAACGCGCGGCTTTCGCCACAAGACGGATATTGCAGGCGTGATGTCGTCCCTCGCCCGGTTCGTCCCGAGTAACGCCTCAAGCGACTCGGTCGCCATCGGCGACGACTGCGCGGCCATTGTCGACAAAGACGGCTACTTACTCTTCGCCATCGAAGGCCTGGTCAGCGACTTCGTGCGCGACATGCCCTGGTTCGCGGGCTATAGCAGCGTAATGGTCAACGTCAGCGATATCTACGCGATGGGCGGACGCCCGATCGCTGTAGTCGACGCCCTATGGAGCAACGGCTTGGGCGCAGCCGAAGACGTGCTTGCGGGCATGGCGGCGGCATCGTCCGTATACGGCGTGCCGATCGTCGGCGGTCATAGCAATACGCGCAGCGATCAGGCCCAACTGGCAGTATCAATTCTTGGGCGCGCGAACAGATTGCTGTCGAGTTTCAATGCGCGTCCTGGCGACCTCCTGATGATGGCAGTCGATCTGCGCGGCGCGTTCGAAGATCCGTATCCGTTCTGGAATGCATCGGTTGGCGCGCCGGCCGCACGTCTGCGAGCCGACCTCGAATTACTGCCCATGCTCGCCGAGAGCGGTCTCTGCGATGCCGCCAAGGACATCAGCATGGCCGGCTCACTGGGCACCACACTGATGCTGCTCGAATGCTCTGGCGCAGGTGCAAGCATCGATCTTTCGCGCCTGCCCTCGCCGCCCGGACACGACCGGCTGCGCTGGTTAAGCGCGTTCCCCAGTTTTGGATTCGTGATGTCCGTGCGCGAGGAACACGCGGCTCGGGTAGAGCAGTTGTTTGTTGAACGTGAGCTCGCGTGTGCGGTGATCGGCACGGTCGATGCGTCGCGCAAAGTGGTGCTGCATGAAGGAGATGAATCGGCTGAGCTTTGGAACTTCAACGATGATGCGTTCATCGTTGGAAGATAAGGGAGCCGGTCATGACACCCACGGCGATGCGAATTGCCCTCACCACGCATTCGGTCAATCCGCGCGGCGGTGTGGTGCATGCGCTCGAACTCGCCAGCGCGCTGGTTGACGAAGGCCATGAGGTGACTCTTTTCGCGCCGGCTGCTGCCGGAGAAACGCTCTTCCGGGAGCCGCCATGCCGGGTGATTCTTGCGGCCATCGAAGGGTTACAACACAACACCGTTGCCATGGTCGACGCGCGCATTCGCGCGCTGAAGGCCAGCGTCAAAGCCTGCGATCCACGCAGCTTCGACGTGCTGCACGCGCAGGACAGCATCAGTGGAAACGCGCTTGCCGAGCTAACGGCGGAAGGTGGAATAGCAGGCTTTGTGCGGACAGTGCATCACCTGGATCACTTCGACAACCCGCGCCTCGCCGCGTGGCAAACGCGAGCGTGGCGCGACGCGGACCACGTGCTGTGCGTGAGTGAAATGTGGACGCGTGAGATGCGCGATACCTATGACATAGAAGCGGCGACAGTGCCGAACGGCGTCGACCTGACACGCTATTCGACGCAGCGCACGCCTCACGATGAACGATTGCGGCAGCGTCTTGGTATCGATGATGGCAACGGACCGATTGTGCTCGCAGTCGGTGGCGTTGAAGCGCGCAAGAACACGCTTGGCCTGCTTGATGCATTCGCGGCGCTGACCAAACGTCATCCCCATGCGCGTTTGATTATCGCGGGTGGTGCAAGCCTGCTCGATCATGACGCTTACGCGCGTGCCCTCATGGAACGCGTGAGCGAGTATGGCCTCCTGGAAAAAGTAGTCATCACCGGCCCGCTCGATGACGCCGACATGCCCGCACTTTTTCGTTGCGCCGATGTCCTCGCCATGGTCTCTCTGCGAGAAGGTTTCGGTCTGGTCGTACTGGAAGCGCTTGCATGCGGCACGCCGGTCGTGGCGTCGAACATCGCCCCGTTCACTGAATATCTCGATGACTCGCTGTGCTGCTGGGCCGCGCCCACCGATCCCGCCTCGGTAGCTTCCGCGCTCGAACGTGTGATCGACGGCCGTCATCGAACCGATTTCAATCACGCTGTACCCGCGCTGCTCGATCGCATGAGCTGGCAGGCATCGGCACGAAAACATCTCGACATTTATGGCGCCTTGCTTGCAAGCCGCCCTCTTCCAACACTTTAGGAACCCGTCATGCCGGTCATGCATTTTCGAATCAAGTGGCCCGATAACCGCGAAGAAAATTGTTATTCGCCCTCGCAAGTGGTCAGCGATTTCTTTACGCCTGGAGAAGATTATCCTGTCGATGACTTCGTCTCGCGCGCCCGTGAAGCGCTCAACATCGCCTCTGAACGCGTACGCGAAAAGTACGGTTTTGCATGCTCGGCGGCAATGGATCAGCTAGCGAAGATTGAAGGGCAAGCCGAACGATTTACAGGTGAGCCGGACGCGAAGGTCAAGGTCATCGCGCTCGTCTGAGCGCACTCTTTCCGAAAGGACGAATCATGTCGACAACATCGGGCAACACAACGCACACCAGCGTTATCGTAGTAGGCGGCGGTCAGGCAGGATTGTCGGTCAGCTACTACCTGAAGCAAGCAGGGATCGATCATCTCGTGCTGGAGAAAAACACCGTCACGCATACATGGCGCACGCAACGCTGGGATGCATTCTGCCTCGTCACACCGAACTGGCAATGCGCGCTGCCCGGCTACCCTTATACGGGCGACGATCCGCACGGTTTCATGAAGAAGGACGAGATCATCGCGTATCTCGATGGCTTCATCAGGACTGTCGATGCCCCCGTGATCGAGCACGCGGAAGTGCAGCGGGTCGCGCGAAACAGCGAAGGCGGTTTCAGTGTTTCCACGAGCCAGGGGCAGTTCACGGCGGACCAGGTCGTGGTTGCATCGGGCGGGTATCACACGCCTGTCGTGCCGCGCATGGCTGAGCGCTTGCCGCGTTCAATCAAACAAATTCAATCGTCGGAATATCGCAACCCGCAGGCTTTGCCTGAGGGCGCGGTGCTGGTCGTAGGGTCGGGACAATCGGGCGCGCAGATCGCGGAAGACCTGCATCTGGCCGGCCGCAAGGTTGTCCTCGCGGTGGGCGAAGCGCCACGCTGTGCTCGCTTTTACCGGGGTCGCGATGTGGTCGACTGGCTCGCCGACATGAAGTACTACGACATGCCCGTCGACCAGCATCCGCTGCGTGAAGGCGTCCGCGACAACACCAATCATTATGTGACCGGCCGTGATGGTGGCCGCGATATTGATCTGCGCAAGTTCGCGGCTGAAGGCATGGAACTGTACGGCCGGCTTCAGGACCTGCAAGACGGCGTGCTGCATTTCGCGCCCAACCTGATTGAGAATCTCGATAGCGCCGACAAGACTTTCAACGGCATCAACGCGGGCATCGATGCGTACATCGAAAGGCATGGCATCGAGGCTCCGCCCGGATCGCGCTATGAACCCGTGTGGTCACCCGCGGAGGAACGCACGACGCTCCATCTGGAAGCGAGCGGAATAGGGTCGATTGTGTGGTGCATTGGCTTCACGCCGGACTTCAGTTGGCTCGACGCGCCCATTTTCAACGGCCGCGGTTATCCCTCACACACGCGTGGCCTGACCCCGCAGGACGGGCTCTACTTCGTCGGGTTGCCGTGGCTGCACACATGGGGATCGGGCCGCTTCTCAGGCGTCGCACGGGACGCTGCGCATGTTGTGGAGAAGATCGGAGCTTGCCGGGAAGCGAAGGTCATTACACGCGACGAAGCGACGGTCTAAAAAAACCGGCGCCTCAAGCGCCGGTTCGTTGCAACACTACCTACTATCTCAAGCCGCCTTCACGACCTTGTCACCCGCACGATGGATCGGATGCGGCTCCTTCAACTCGTTCGCGATCCGGGTCGCATCGAAGTAAGCGCCGTTCGGCGGGCGCTTCAAATATTGCCCCGCGCCTCGCACCGCGCGCAGGTCGCCGTCTGCCCATGCATGTGCGCCACGCGTGAGCGTGTGCGTCGCCACGCCCTGCACGGTCATACCTTCGAACACGTTGAAATCCACCTTCTGGTGATGGGTCTTGACCGAGATCGTCCGCGTCGCCGCCGGGTCCCACACAACGAGGTCGGCATCCGCTCTCACCTGGACCGCACCCTTGCGCGGGAACAGGTTAAAAATCTGCGCAGCATTGGTGGAGGTCACGCGCACGAACTCATTCGGCGTCAAGCGCCCCTTGTTCACGCCATGGTGCCAGAGGATCGACATGCGATCTTCCACCCCGCCGCAACCGTTGGGAATGCGCGTGAAGTCCTCGCGGCCCATGGCTTTCTGCGACGCACAAAATACGCAGTGGTCAGTTGCCGTGGTGTGCAGCTGCCCCGATTGCAGACCACGCCACAACGCCTCCCGATGCTCCGCGGTACGGAACGGCGGGCTCATCACGTGCGCGGCGGCCCTCGTCCAGTCAGGATCGCTATAGACCGATTCATCGATCACCAGATGCCCCGGCAGCACTTCAGCAAACACGCGTTGACCTTCGCTGCGCGCGCGAGTGATGACATCGACGGCATCTTTGGAAGACACATGCACGATGTAGATAGGCACGCCCAGCACCTGCGCAATCCTGATCGCGCGATTCGCCGCTTCGCCTTCCACTTCGGGCGGCCGCGACAACGGATGCGCTTCCGGTCCAGTGAAGCCCTTCGCGAGCAATTGCTTTTGAAGCTGGAACACAAGCTCGCCATTCTCGGCATGCACAGTAGGCAATGCGCCCAGTTCCAATGATCGCGCAAAGCTGTTCACGAGGACTTCATCGTCGGCCATGATGGCGTTTTTATACGCCATGAAGTGCTTGAAACTGGACACGCCATGATCATGCACAAGCGTGCCCATGTCGCGGTACACCGACTCGTCCCACCACGTCACCGCCACATGAAAACCGTAGTCGGAGGACGCCTTCTCCGCCCAGCCGCGCCACTCGTTGAACGCCGCCATCAACGGTTGCTTAGGGCGGGGAATCACGAAATCGATAATGCTCGTCGTGCCGCCCGACAACCCTGCCGCCGTGCCTGTATAGAAGTCATCGCTTGCCGTGGTGCCCATGAACGGCAGCTCCATGTGCGTATGCGGATCAATACCGCCGGGCATCACATACTGGCCCGATGCATCGATTGTTTCAGTCCCCGCCGGAGCCTCGAGATCGAGGCCGATTTGCAGGATCGTGCCGCCGTCCCCCGGATCTGCGCACAACACATCCGCTCGATAAGTACGGTCCGCGTCAATCACCGTGCCGCCGCGAATCAGGATCGTCATCTTGTGTCTCCAAAGAGAAAATCAGGCGCTGGCAATGCGCGCCGTCGGGCGCTTGCCCATCTTCATCCATGCGCCATAAACAATCGATGCGAGCGCAAGGCCCACGAACCATGCATAGGTGTAAAGCGTGTTGAAGAACGCGGGTACATTCGGAAACGCAGCCGGAAATGCCGTATGCAGGAAACCGGGCAAGTTGGGCAAAACACCCACGAGCAACGCGACCACGGCAGCCATGTTCCATCCACCCGTGTAGCTGTATTCGCCATTCTCGTTAAAGAGTTCGCGCGTATTCAGGCGGGTGCCGCGGATAAGAAAGTAGTCGACCATGAGGATGCCCGCTACAGGTCCGAGCAGCGCCGAGTACCCCACGAGCCACGTAAAAATGTAGCCTTGCGTGGTCGCCAGGATCTTCCACGGCATCATCACAATAGCGATGAACGCCGTGATCATCCCGCCCACGCGATACGAAATGCCCTTCGGCCAAAGGCTCGAAAAGTCATACGCCGGACCCACGAGGTTAGCGGCAAGATTGCAACTCATGGTGTCGAGCGTCAGGATTACCAGCGCCACACCTACGCCGATGCCCGTCATGCGGCTGGTCAGATCGATAGGATCCCATATCGCTTTTCCATAGATCACCACCGTCGCCGACGTCACCACCACCGAGATCACGGACAGCAGCGCCATGGGCGCCGGCAGACCAATCGATTGCCCGATGATCTGGTCTTTCTGCGAGCGCGCAAAACGCGTGAAGTCAGGAATGTTCAACGCGAGCGTGGCCCAGAAACCGACCATGGCCGTGAGACCCGGCCAGAACGTCGCCCAGAACAAACCTTCCTTCTTCCCGCCGGCCACGAACTGCGATGGCTGCGCGAGCATTGCACCCACACCGCCCGCCTTCGAGGTCGCCCACCACACGAGCGCGAGGCACATGATGATCTTGATCGGCGCGGACCAGCTTTCAAGGAAGCGAATGGAGTCGGTGCCACGCAGGATGAAATAGACCTGGATCAGCCAGAAAAACAGGAAACACGCGAGCTGACCGAGCGAGATATCGAGGAAGGGCAACGGTGCGCCGTGCGTCGTATTGCCGACGAGAATATTGATCAACGTATAGATCGCACTGCCGCCGAGCCAGGTCTGGATGCCATACCATCCGCACGCCACGATCGCGCGCAACAACGCGGGCAGTCTCGCGCCTTTCGTACCGAACGAGGAGCGCACGAGCACCGCGTAGGGAATGCCATGCTTCGCACCAGCATGCCCGACCAGCAGCATGGGCACGAGCACGATCATGTTGCCAAGCAGCACCGTGAGCACCGCCTGCCACGGCGACATGCCCTCTTCCGTGAGCCCGGCCGCGAGCATGTACGACGCAATATTCATCACCATGCCGACCCAGAGCGCCGCAAAGTGATACCACTTCCATGTCCGTTGCGCGGCCGTGGTTGGCGCCAGATCGTCGTTATATAGACTGCTGCTGGCGCCGGCCGCGAACTGCGGGTCGACAGAATGCGCTGGCTGCTTCATCAGGTTGATCTCCTCAGATCATTACGGTCCGCGCCCACGGATCAGGCTTGTAAATCAGGCTGTGATTCCAGGTCGGGCGTCGGACGCCCGGGGGACTTTTATCGTTAGTTTGCTACGGGTTCTCAACTCTAGGCGGCCTTCACGCTTTCTTCAACGTCGGCGTTCACGCGTGCGGGATTGTTCGGATGCGTCGTCCAGTTCGCATATTCGCCGGCATCCACGCGTTCCATCGTGATGCATTGCTCGACGGGACATACATGCATGCATAAATTGCACCCGACGCATTCGGAGTCGATGACTTCAAAATGCCGCTTGCCGTCCTTCTCGCGCATGATCGCCTGATGCGCCGTATCTTCGCAAGCGATATGGCACAGCCCGCACTCAATGCATTTGTCCTGGTCGATGCGCGCCTTGATGTCGTATTTCAGATTCAAGTACTTCCAGTCAGTCACATTCTGCACGGCCCGTCCGCGGATATCGTTGAGCGTGGCATAGCCTTTTTCATCCATCCAGTTCGAGAGGCCATCCGCGAGATCGGACACAATCCGAAAGCCATAGTGCATAGCCGCTGTGCAAACCTGCACGTTGCCTGCGCCCAGCACCATGAACTCGGCCGCATCGCGCCATGACGAAATGCCGCCGATTCCGGAGATCGGCAAGTCAGGCGTTTCCACGTCGCGGGCAATCTCCGCGACCATGTTCAGCGCGATCGGTTTGACTGCCGGGCCGCAGTATCCCCCATGCGTACCCTTGCCGTCGACTGTCGGCATGGGCGCCATGAGATCCAGGTCGACCGCGACAATCGAATTGATGGTGTTGATCAGCGACACCGCGTCCGCGCCGCCCTTGTAAGCCGCGCGAGAACTGGTGCGGATGTCGCTAATGTTCGGCGTCAGCTTGACGATGCACGGCAGCTTCGTGCCTTCCTTGACCCAGCGCGTGACCATCTCCACATATTCAGGCACCTGGCCGACCGCCGCGCCCATGCCGCGCTCGCTCATGCCGTGCGGGCAGCCGAAATTCAGTTCGACGCCATCGCAGCCGGTGTCTTCCACCAGCGGCAAGATCCACTTCCAGTCGCGTTCGTTGCACGGCACCATTAGCGAGACGATCAGCGCGCGATCCGGCCAGTCGCGCTTGACCTCGGTGATTTCCTTCAGGTTGATATCGAGGGGACGATCGGTGATCAGTTCAATATTGTTCAGTCCTGCGATGCGCTGGCCATTCCATTGCACCGCGCCATAACGTGAACTCACGTTCACCACATGCGGATCGAGGCCCAGCGTTTTCCATACGACGCCGCCCCAACCCGCTTCGAAGGCACGATTGACGTTGTAGGCTTTATCGGTGGGCGGTGCTGATGCGAGCCAAAAAGGATTCGGCGATTTAATACCGGCAAACGTATTGCGAAGATCGGCCATGAGCTGGCTCCCTTATCGTGGGTTTTTATGCGGCCTTGATGGCCGTTGCCGCGAAGAACGCATGGATGGATTCGGCCGCAACCTTGCCGTCCTGCACCGCCTGCACCGTCAGGTCGAGGCCGCTGGTCGCCGCACAATCGCCGCCAGCCCAGACGTTGTCGAGCGTCGTACGGCCGCTCGAATCCACCGCGATACGGCTTGCGTCGAGCGTCAGCATGTCGTTCGCAAGACCATCGGGCGCGAGCGTTTGCCCAATCGCCTTCAGCACCATGTCGGCTTCAATCACGTAGCGCTCGCCCTCTGGCGTTTCGAACTCAACACCCGTCACCTGGCCGCCCGCATCGGTTAAACGCACCGGCTTCGCGTGCGTGATGATCGTCACGCCGTTGGTCTGCGCGAACTCTTGTTCGGCCCAGGTGGCGCCCATGTTCTCCACGCCGCGTCGATACACCATCGTCACCGTTTCAGCGCCCAGCTTACGGCTTTGCACTGCCGCATCAATGGCTGTGTTGCCGCCGCCGATCACCACCACACGTCGTCCTACTGGAATGTTTGCAAGCGCATCCGCCTGACGCACCTGTTCGATGAAATCGACCGCGTTGACCACGCCTTGAAACGTCTCGCCTTCGAGTTCCAGCACACGCACACCGCCCAGCCCGATGGCAAGGAACACGGCGTCATGCTGCTTGCGCAAGTCGCTCAGCGTTACGTCGCGGCCGAGCATCACGTCGTTCTTCACCTCGATCCCACCCACCGAATACAGCCACTCCACTTCACGCTGCGCGAAATCCTCGACCACCTTGTACGCCGCAATACCATATTCATTCAGGCCGCCGGGCTTCGGCCGGGCGTCGAAGAGCGTAACCCGGTGGCCGTCGAGCGCCAGGCGATGCGCACACGCCAATCCCGCCGGCCCCGCGCCGACCACCGCCACATGACGTCCGGTATCCGCCGCGCGTTTGAAGAGCGGCTCGCCGCGTGCCATCGCCCAGTCGGTGGCGTGACGTTGCAACGCACCGATCTGAACTGGTTTGTCATCCTGATGATTTCTGACGCAAGCTCCTTCGCAGAGAATTTCAGTTGGACACACGCGTGCGCATGTGCCGCCCAAGGGATTGGCCGACAGGATGTCGACGGCCGCGCCTTTCATGTTGCCGTTACTAATCTTGCGAATGAAGCTGGGAATATCTATTTTTGTGGGGCATGCATTGATGCAAGGCGCGTCGTAGCAATAGTGGCAACGGCTCGACGCTGCGGCCGCCGCCGTGGCATTGAGCAGGGGCGCCACATCCGAAAACTGACACGACAATTGTTCTTGCGACAGCCTGTTCGATGCAATGTCGCCAATGGGCTTCATGGTCATACACGTTCCTTCGTCAAGGTAAGGCCAAGCGAATGATCTTCGACTACGCCCGTTCAGGCTTAGCGCCCCGCGCGTTCGAGCATGGCGTGGAGCAGCACGTTTGCGCCCGCCTCGATCCATTCCTCCGATGCATCCTCGATCTCGTTATGACTAATGCCATCGACGCAAGGCACGAAGACCATCGACGTGGGCGCGACCCTCGAGAGGTAACACGCGTCGTGTCCCGCGCCCGAGACGATGTCCCGATGCGCATAACCAAAGCGTCCGGCGGCTGCGCGAACGGACTTCACGCACGCGGCGTCGAAGGCGATAGGCGCGTAATAGAAGATCTGTTCAAGCTGCGTTTCGAGCCCAGACGCGCTTGCGATTTTCTCCACGCCAGCACGCAATGCGGCGTCCATTTTCGCGAGCACCGCGTCGTCGGGATGACGGAAATCGACAGTGAAAAATACGCGGCCAGGAATCACGTTGCGCGAGTTCGGATGCACTTGCATCATGCCGACCGTTGCACACGCCAGCGGCGCGTGATCGAGCCCGATGCGGTTCACGAGCTCAACGACACGCGACGCGCCGAGCAACGCATCGCGTCGACGCGGCATGGGCGTAGGACCCGCATGCGCTTCCTGCCCGGTCAGCGTGATCTCGTACCAGCGCTGCCCTTGCGCGTCGGTGACCACGCCGATCGTCATGTTTTCCGCTTCAAGGATCGGCCCTTGTTCGATGTGCAGTTCGAACGCCGCGTGCAGCTTGCGGCCGCCGCATGGCTCATCGCCGGCATAGCCAATCCGCTTGAGTTCCTCGCCAATCGTCTTGCCGTCCACGTCCTTGCGCGACAACCCGTAGTCGAGCGTGAACTCGCCGGCGAACACCCCCGAGGCGACCATCGCAGGCGCAAAACGCGAGCCTTCCTCGTTGGTCCAGATCACGACTTCCACCGGATGTTCTGTCTCGATGCCACGATCATTGAGCGAGCGAATCACTTCGATGCCGCCCAGGATGCCGTAGATGCCGTCGAAGCGGCCCCCTGTCGGCTGCGAGTCCGCGTGCGAACCCGTCATGACCGGCGCGGCATCTGCGTTGCGCCCGGCGCGACGCATGAACACGTTGCCCATCTGGTCCACCTTGACCGTGCAACCCGCTTCCTTCGCCCAACTGACGATCAGGTCACGGCCCTCGCGATCGAGGTCGGTGAGCGCCAGCCGGCACACGCCGCCCTTCGGGGTCGCGCCAATTTTTGCCATCGTCATGAGGCTGTCCCAGAGACGCTTGCCATTGACTCTGATCGACGTATCCAGCGCTGAATCAGTTACCGCATCCATTCGCGTTCTCCTTGCATGTGTCGACTTGACTGCTCGACTTAGTTGCTCGACTAAGGGTTTTGACTGATACGAATCTGGTGCATTGGCGTCGGCTTGTGGGGCGCTGACGCACGGCGCCGGTGCAATGTTGATCCATTCACGTTGACCGTTTCATAGCGGTGATTCAGTCACGATTCATCGCCTCGCAAATCCTGTCCAACTGGACAGGTTGTAGCCGATTAATATTTGCAAATCAACGTCTTTCGGGGTTTCCGATTAGAGTAAAAACATAGCGAGAAGCGTGCCATTGCAGTGCAGCAGAGCCTTGGAAGAGTCGAACAAGCGGCTATGCAGCGATGGCGTCAATGCGCATAGAATGAGGCGCGACCAAGATGGAGAAGGCGCACAGCGCCATGCAAGGAAAACGATGAGAGATGACGAAGCGACCGCAGAGGCCGCGAAAAACGACGTTGCGCCCACTCCATTGCGGCGACGCAAGGCACACATTCGCGAGACTAATGAAGCGCATCTTTTAGCGTGCGCAGAGTCGGTATTTGCCGAGCGCGGACTTGAAGGCGCCAGTACCGCGATGATTGCGGAACGTGCAGGCTTGCCGAAAGCTAACTTGCATTACTACTTTCCGACGAAGCTGGCACTTTATCGGCGTGTGCTCGAGGATCTGTTCGAAGACTGGCATCGCGCCGCCGATACCTTCGAGTCCAGCGATGACCCGGTCGAAGCAATCGGGGGGTATGTACGCACGAAAATGGAATTGTCGCGGCGTCGCCCGCTCGGCTCGAAGGTGTGGGCGAGCGAGATCATCCACGGCGCGGTGCACATGCAGGACATCTTGAACGAGCGCGTCAAGCCGTGGCTTGAAACGCGGGTAATCGTGATCGATGGTTGGGTTTCGCGTGGCCTGCTTGCGCCCGTCGACGCGCAGGCGCTGATGTTCATGATCTGGGCGACGACGCAGCATTACGCGGATTTCGACGCGCAGATCCGGGCGTTGAAAGGCAAGCGCGCGCTATCGCAGAAAGCGTTTGATGCGTCGACTGAGGAAGTGGTGAAGCTCGTGATCCGGGCGTGCGGCGCGAAGTCGCCGGAGTGACCGCGGTTGTTCGAGCACAAAAAAACTCGCCAGCCGCTATCAAGCGGGGGCGAGTTTTTCATTTGGCGCTGACTAGGAAAGAACAAACCGTCATTCAATCAACTCTTGCGCCGAACCTGATCCAGTCAGGTCCACTTCAAACTTCTCAGCGTCAGCTCGATCGATTAGTGACCGAAGAACACCGAACCGGGAGCGTTTTGCGCCGGCGCAGCCGAGCTGCGAACGCCTGCTGCCGAGGTGCCGCTGGTCGAAGGACCATACGACGTTGCTGCCTGACCGTTTTGAGCATCGACACGAGCCTGAGCGGCCTGGATGTTCTGCGGATAGTTGACTTGGTCGCCAGCCGGGTTATATCCCGCCTTTTCCAGTTGAACCAATTGCGCCTTGACTTCAGCGCGTGTCAGCGGACCGTTGTCAGTGCTTTGCGCAAATGCGAACGTCGGAGCTGCCAATGCCGACACGATAACAACTGCGGGAATAAGTGACTTGAACATGGTGAAACCTCCGGTATTTTGTTTGTGGTCTCGAAACAATCTCAGGCGGATATAAGCGTTTGCCGATTTGTTTCGGATGTAAGAAGTCTATGCTTCAGCACCTTGAGGGAAAACCCTTATTTACGCGAAACATCATTGTTTAGAACGCAATAATCGAGCGGAAGTGGCCGGCTAAGTGGAGATGAGGGTAGAAATTCGGAATTTATTACTCAAAAAACGAACGAATGCGGCTGAAATTGGAAAACGAGCGGCGCTACAGCGCCCCGTATTGCGATTTCCACAAGAATTAACCCGGACCTGGGGAAGGTCCAGAACGAATAGAAGTACAACTGACGTGCCTAGAAATGGCCCGTGAATTGATATCGATCGCCGGGATGCCAGAGGTTCGCCACCGACGCCACCGCGTCCCGCGACCACGTCCGCCGACGCAACATGAGGCAGGGCTTGCCGGTTTTCATCGAGAGCGCGAGGCCCGTGTTTTCATCGGGAAGCGCCGCCTCAATCCGATATTCAACCCGCTGCAACGGCGCGGCCACCATCAGATATTGATTCGGCGTGATCTTGGTGAAATCCTGGCGCGCGTATTCCGGCGCAAGCGCCGGATTAACCCAGCGTTCTTCCAGCTGGATCGGCAAGTCGTTTTCAAAGTGCAGCACCCGCGAATGAAATACGGGGCTGCCCTCGGTGAGCTGCATCTCCAGCGCGAGACGTTCGTCGAGCACGGACGCGCCCAAGTGCATCACTTCCGCCCGATGCACATGGCCACGCCCCGTGATTTCATCGGAGATGCTGCGAATTTCCACGAGCGTCGATGCGTATTTCGGCTGCGCCACGAACGTGCCGGCGCCCTGCACGCGCGTCAGGATCTGCTCGGCGGTCAGCTCGCGCAACGCGCGATTGACCGTCATGCGCGCGACTTTGAAATCGCGCGCCAGTTCGTTTTCGGAAGGCACCTGATCGCCTTCCTTCCACTCGCCCGCATGAATGCGCGTGAGAATGTGATCCTTGATTTCCTGATACGCGGGCGTGCTCATGCTGGGCGTGTGATGTCCGGTTAAACGTGCGTGAGTGTTTCCGAAGCAAACGAAAGCGGGGAATGTTTCGCGATCTCGCCGCTGACAACCTGCTTCGCAATCGCCTCGATATCCGGTGCGAAATAATGATCGAGATCGTAATGCGCGACTTCCGAGCGCAGCGTCTTCATGACTTCGGCGAGACGCGGGCTGGTTTGATGCGGCGCGCGCAGGTCGACGCCTTGCGCCGCCGCGAGCAACTCGATCGCCAGAATATGCGCCACGTTCTCCGCGATATAACCGAGCTTGCGCGCCGCAAACGTCGCCATGGAGACGTGATCTTCCTGATTCGCCGATGTCGGCAACGAATCAACCGATGCCGGATGTGCGTAGGTCTTGTTCTCCGATGCCAGCGCCGCAGCGGTCACATGCGCGATCATGAAGCCCGAATTCACGCCGCCATCGCGTACGAGAAACGGAGGCAAACCAGAGAGCGTTGCATCGATCAGCAGCGCGATCCGGCGCTCGGCGAGTGCACCAATTTCCGAGGCGGCGATAGCGAGGTTATCGGCGGCGAATGCAACGGGTTCTGCGTGGAAGTTACCGCCCGACAGCACTTCGCCGGTGTCCGGGAAAATCAGCGGATTGTCCGATACAGCGTTCGCTTCGATCAGCAGGACGTCCGCTGCGTGACGCATCTGGTCGAGGCACGCGCCCATGACTTGAGGCTGGCAACGCAAGCTGTACGGGTCCTGCACCTTGTCGCAATCCTGATGGGACAAGTTGATTCCAGAGCCTTCCAGCAACGTGCGATACGCCGCAGCGGCATCGATCTGTCCGGCGTGGCCGCGAAGCGAGTGAATGCGGGCATCGAAGGGAACGACGGAACCCATCGCGGCATCCACCGACAGCGCGCCCGACACCAGCCCCGTGCGGTACAGGTCTTCGATCGCGAACATGTTGTACAGAGCGAGCGCCGTCGAAGCCTGCGTGCCGTTGAGCAGCGCGAGACCTTCTTTGGCCTGCAACGTCAGCGGTTCGAGGCCGGCCACGCGCAGACCGTCCAGCGCGCTTGCACGCTCACCACGGATGGTGACTTCGCCGATACCCAGCAACGCCGTCGACATATGCGCGAGCGGCGCCAGATCGCCCGAAGCGCCGACAGAACCTTTCACCGGAATTACTGGAAGGACATCGGCGTTGAAAAGGGTGATCAGCGCATTGATGACTTCGCGGCGGATGCCCGAATGCCCGCGTCCCAGGCTCGATACCTTCAACGCGATCAGCAAACGCACGACCGGTCGCGACATGGGCTCGCCCACGCCCACCGCATGCGACAACACCAGGTTGCGCTGCAATAGTTCGAGCTGATCGGCGGGAATGTGGGTGCTCGCCAGACGGCCGAAACCCGTGTTGATGCCGTAGGCCGGCTCGCCCTTGGCGGCGATATCGGCAACGGTTTGCGCGGAAGCGTCAATAGCCGCGAAGCTGGCCGGATCGAGTGTCAGGGCGTCGGAGCCGCGGGCGATCTGGCGCAGGTGCGCGAGCGTGAGGTGGCCGGGGGTCAATGTGATCATGGCAAGTCCTGTCTATACAAGTTGCGGACCAGTCTAAACAAACAAATCCCCCAAAACAAGGGCTGAAAACACCTAAATGGATTTTTCAGGGATCGATCGGCTATGTCTTCGTTCAGTTGTCTATACAGCGCGCAACCATTTCACCATCCGAAAATTCGTCAAATGCTGGCCACGCAACGCCACCACTTGCGCGCGGACAAGCTGGAAACCGTGCTTTTCGAAGAACGGACGGGCCGTGATGCTGGCGTCGGTATCGAGGACCGCGAGCCGCTGCGCACGCGCCGCGTGTTCCACCGTATCGAGCAGCGCGCTCGCCACGCCCCTGCGCTGGCAGGCAGGATCGACGAATAACATGTCGATGTGCCCATCGCTTTGGAGATCGATGAAACCTGCCGTCAGACCGTCGATTAAAGCGGCCCACGTGGGCCGGTCAAGCCGGCGACGCAACCAGACATCGCGGTCCACTTGCGCCCACGCCGCGATCTGGGCGGCATCGTAATCACGCGACGCCACCTCGCGCACCGAGCGCAAAAACACACCGATAACTGCGTCCAGATCCGCAGCCTCATAACGCCGAATGACGGGTGGCATCGACGACAACACGCGGCCTTCAGCGCGTAAGCGAAACCGTCGCGATGCCCAAAATGGTCATCACCACCGACGCCGTCACGTGGATCGCGATCTCGCCCGCTGCCCAGCCGTAGCGCCCCTGCTGCAGATGCGCGACGACTTCGGCGGAGAACGTCGAGAAGGTGGACAGGCCGCCCATCAAGCCGGTAATGACGAACAGGCGCCATTCCATCGATACCCCGGGGAAACGCGCGAACCACGCCACCGCCACGCCGATCACATAGCCCGCGATGACGTTTGCGGCCAGCGTCCCGAGCGGGAGATTGGGGAACAACGCGTTCAGGCGCAGGCCGAGGACCCATCGAAACAGGGAACCGAGCGCGCCACCAATACCTACAGCCAGAATCGACAGATACATGGGCGAAGGATGAAGGTCAGAGAGAAATGAGCGTCAGGCGCTCGATGAGTTGCTCACGGCTTGCCGCGACAATTGTCTCGCCAGATGCCGAAAGCCTCGCAATCCAGGTGCCGTCGCGCCGTTGTTCCCAGCCGCCGCATTCGTGACCGTCCAGCAGCAAGGAGCCGCGTATGACCAGTTCGGGATCGGAGGGATCGAGTACGGTGTCGTCGTTATGTTCCAGCTTGACGGTTCGCATGGGCGTTGCGCTCGCGCGCGGAAATGCATGAAGCCGTAATCATAATGGAGCGCATCAGGAACCCGGCACAGAAAACGAGAAAGCGCGACGCCGCCTTTCATGCACAATACGGATCGCTTCGTTTGTCGTAGCCAAGTTCGCTTTTTTAGGTCTCACACTGCCCGTATGAATTTGAATCTGGACGATCTGATAGACACTGTTGCAGACACCTTGCAGCAGCACTACCCCACTCACCACTGGGCGCAATTCGCGCTCGGCATGCTGATGCTCGTATTGGCCGCGCTGTTCGCGCAGTGGGTGGTCGCGCGCATCGTGCTGTATTTCGCGCACCGGCTGCTCGTGCTGACCGAACGCGAAGCGTGGGACAAGTCGCTTGCCCGGCATCGCGCGTATCACCAGCTTTGGTACGCCGTGCCATTCGCGGCGGTCGCCATCGGTATCGGCGAGGTGCCATACATTGGTCACATGGCAGATGTGATCGAGCGGCTCGCGCACGCGGGCGCGTGGGTCTGCGTCTTCTTCGCGATGGGCGGCGCGCTCAGCGCATGGCAGGACGTCTACGCGGACAGCATGCAGGCGCAGACTCGTTCGATCAAAGGCTACATACAGATCGGCAAGCTTGCGCTCGCGTTGATATGCGGCGTGCTGGTGCTGTCGATTGTGATCGACCGCTCGCCGCTCTGGATGCTCTCCGGGCTTGGTGCGTTGTCGGCCGTATTGCTGCTCGTGTTCAAGGACACATTGCTGTCGCTGGTGGCGAGCACGCAGCTCACATCGAATGACATGTTGCGCATTGGCGACTGGATCGAGATGCCGCAATCCAACGCCGATGGTTTCGTGAAAGACATCGCACTGCATACCGTGAAGGTGCAGAACTGGGACAACACGGTGACGACCGTGCCCACCTACAAGTTGTTCTCCGAGAGTTATAGAAACTATCGGCAGATGTTCGAATCGGGTGGGCGGCGTATCAAGCGCACGTTAAGAATAGATGCCACGTGTGTGCGTTTTCTCACCGATGAAGAAACCGCCCGGCTCAAGCAGTTCCGTTTGCTGCACGACTACCTGGAAGAAAAACAGCTTGAAGTCGACCAGGCGAACAAGAATCTTGGTGAGCTCGCGAGCGAACCGGCGAACCGGCGGCGGCTAACAAATATTGGCACCTTCCGCGCATATGGGCTCGCGTATCTGCAGCGGCATCCGGAGATCAGGCAGGACATGGCGATGATGGTGCGCATGATGGAACCGCAATCGGAAGGCATTCCGGTCGAGGTCTATTGTTTCACCGCCGTCACCGCATGGACACAATATGAACGCATCCAGGGCGATGTGTTCGACCATCTGCTGTCTATCCTGCCGGAGATGGGCCTGCGGCTCTACCAAGCGCCGTCGGGCTCCGACATGAGCGGACTCGTGAGCAGGGCGATTGGCGGGGGCGTGACCGGTGCAATCGGCCCAAGCGGCGCAAGCAGCGCAAGCGCCATTGGCGGCGCGGACAGCGGCCGTTTGCGCGGCGAGTTCCCCACGCTCTAGCCGGAGAAGCAGGCAAGAATCCGCGACTTTTGTGTATTCACGCGAACCGTCCTGATGCCTAAAGTGTGAACCTTGCCGGCATTCCTTCTGCATCAACCGAAGGCGCCCGCCGGTCATCGCATCATCGCTTCTACAGGAAAACTCCCGTGACCGATCGCGTTCATGCTATGCGTGTTTTCATCCGCGTCGTCGATACCAACAGCTTCTCACGCGCCGCCGAATCTCTCGGCATGCCGCGTGCAAGCGTGTCGACGACCATTCAACAACTCGAGGCGCTGCTCGGCGTGCAACTGCTCGCACGCACCACGCGGCGTCTCAATCTCACGGCCGAAGGGGCCGAGTGTTACGAGCGCTGCGTGCGCATTCTCGCGGATATCGACGACCTGGAAGCGGGCTTTCACGGCCGCGACGAACGTCTGCGCGGACGTCTTCGTATCGAGTTGCCCGATACCGTCGCCACCGCGCTGGTCGTCCCCGCGCTGCCCGATTTCCATGCGCGTTATCCGCATATCGAGTTGTCTATCGGCATCTGCAATCGCGCTGTCGACCTCGTTGGCGAAGGCGTGGATTGCAGCGTGCAACTTGGCGAATTGCCGGATTCAGGGCTGATCGCGCGGCGTCTCGGCACCTTTGAACACGTGACGTGTGCAACGCCCGCGTACTTGGAAGCGCACGGCACGCCGAAGACGCTCGACGAGCTAGCGCAGCATATTGCGGTGAATTGTGTTTCGCCGCGCACGGGCCGGCCGTGTGACTTCGACTTCGAAGTGGATGGCGAAGCGGTGACCGTGAAGATGGCGGGGTTCGTTCAGGTCACCGACGAGCACGCGTATCTCGCGTGCGGCCTGCAAGGACTCGGGCTGATTCAGCCGCCGCGCATTGCCGCGTTACCGTACCTGCGTTCAGGGCAACTGCGCGAAGTGCTGCCGCAATGGAAGTCGATGCCGATGAATGTATCGGTGGCATTCGTCAAGAGCCGGCAAGCCGCGCCGAGGGTCAGCGCGTTCGTGGACTGGCTCGCGGAATTGTTCGAGCGCTCGCAGGAAATGGACGATACGCTCACGCGCCTGTTTCGCACCGCTCGCCGCCCGGTTGCGGCGTCCGCCTCCGCTTCAACCAAGGCTGCGGCGCCAAGGCCTGCTGCAGCCCGCGATGAGGACGCGCATGAAGAAACCACTAGCGAGTCATGAGGCGCCGCATGCATGACCGCTGCCGGGCGCGGGCGCTCACGCCGGTTTGACCGGCTGAGTAGCCCCCTCGCCCGCCACCGTATTCCACTTGCGCACTTCCCAGCGCGTGACCAACCCCTCGGTCACATACGGATCGGCCCGCGCGAACGCCTCCACCACGGCGGGCGAATCCGCCTTGAACAACAGGATCGCCCGGTCGACGGGTTCCTCCAGCGCCCCGCCCAGCAACAACTCCCCGCGTTCCGCCGATGTCCACGCCGCCGTCAGATGGCGGTCACGAAACGCTGTGCGGCGTTCTAGATAATCGGCGTTCAATTCGTAAATCAACAGGAAGTGCATCAGCTTGTCTCCGGTATGAAACAGACGTAAATCGCACGATTGTGCCGCTTTTGAGGCTGACATACGCGCGCGTAAGAGCGGGTAGCGACGTCGAACTGTATGCCGGAGTCCGTGTGTGCGATCATGGCGGCACTTTCGACTTTTACCTTCGCGCAGATTCGCGAATTGCCCGCGACGCTCAAGATTCCGGCAGCGTCGGACATACTCCGGAACATGCCTGTTCCGCGGCTTTTTCGCCTCTTGGTTCTTCGGTTGAAGGGTTAATCACTCGGATTAATCACTCTCGCCGCGCTTGGGTTTCGCCGTTACTCCTCTTCGACATCCGGCCGCATGCCGATCGTCGAAGTTTAAATTCACCCGGCGCCCGTGACACGTATTTCGCCGCCCGTTTCAAGGGGCAAATTTGAATAATTTCGGTTTCGCGCTCGTCGTAGCGCTGCTCCGCGCGCTCGCTCGCCTGCCATACGGCCTGGTCGCGCGATTCGGCAGCGGCCTCGGCGCACTGCTTTATTCCATTCCGAGCCGTCGCAAACATATTGTGCAGGTCAATCTGCAACTGTGCTTCCCCGGAAAGACCGCCGCTGAATACGAACTGCTCGGGCGTTCGCATTTTCGTCACGTTGTGCGCAGTTATGTCGAGCGCGGCGTGCAGTGGTTCGGCTCGGCTCGCGCTATCGAAAAACTCGTGCAGCTTGAGAGCCGTATCGATCTCGACGACGAAAACGCCCAGCCCACTATTTTCATGGGCTTTCACTTCGTCGCCATTGAAGTGGGCTGCATGCTGTACTCCATGAAGCTGCCCATCACGGCGCTTTATACGCCGATGTCCAGCAAGCGGCTCAACACGCTGGCCGTCGAACAGCGAGGCCGTTTTGGCGCCGACATGGTCATGCGCGCCGACAGCGCCCGCCGCATTCTGAAACTGCTCCGCAAGGGCGGCTCCGTCATGCTGGCCGCCGACATGGATCATGGAATCGAAAACTCGGTCTTCGTGCCGTTCTTCGGCGTACAGGCCTGCACGTTGACCTCGGTGTCGCGACTGGCGCGGCTTGGCGGCGCGCGCGTGGTGCCGTTTGTGACCGAAGTGCTGCCCGACTACAAGGGCTACAAGATGACGATCTTCGAGCCGCTAGCCGACTTTCCGTCGGCAAGCGATGAAACCGATGCGCGCCGGATGAACGAATTCCTGGAATCGCAAATAGTGCGTTTTCCGGAACAATATTACTGGGTGCATCGTCGCTTTAAACATCGGCCGGAGGGTGTGGCCGGCGTCTACTGATAATGCCAGTGCCAGTGCGCGCCGCGATCAGTCAGGCTTGCGGAAGTCGTTGTCCACCCAGGCCTGCGCGCTCGTCTTAGTGAGCTTGAATCCCGCGGACACTCGCACGTGGGCAAGCAGCGCGCCGAACGAGTCAAGGGCCTTCAGGTCTGCGTAGGGATCGTCCTCATTAGGCACGATATCCAGTGACACCGTCACATCCTCGCCGTCCGCGCGAACCGTAAAATCCTTGTGAAGCATGGCGTGAAGCTGTTGCTCGTGCCGGCGCAATACTTCGGACGCCGTCTTGATGAGCGTGCGGAACGCGTTCGGATCCAGCGGCTTTGGGTTCTTTTTGTCGCGGCCCATGGTCCAGGGACCGGTGAGCGCTGGTTCGGCTTCGCCGTCCTTGATCATCTCGACTGCCCAGCCGTCGTCATCTTCGTTCTTGATCACCTTCGCGGTCCAGCCGTCGTCGCGCCATAGGCGGGCTTCGTGGAGCGTGGTGTCTTCGGCGGGTTGGAGATCGGAGTCTGAATCGGTCATGAGAATAAGAAGCTCGAGTTGCATGAAACGGTGTGGGAGCACGCGGGTGTTGCAGAGTGCCTAAGCGACGAATTTTAACCTGCAAGAAGCCGCGGCATCGTCGAAAATGCCCACACGCTGGCCGATCGGTCTACTCGACGGGCACATTGCACGCCGTCTGCCGTTTTTGTTGCAGGCGTGTCGCGCGCATGTGCGCCGGCGTGCGCCCCGGATAATCCGGGCGATTTGCCAACTTTCGCTAACACAACGGAGGAATCTTCATGTTTTCAATTATCGGGACCATTATTATCGGGGGAATCATTGGTCTGATTGCGCGAGCGATCAAACCAGGCGACGACAGCATGGGTTGGATCATGACCATCGTGCTGGGCATTGCCGGTTCGCTTGTAGCAGGCTATGCCGGCCGTGCACTCGGCTGGTATCACGAAGGGCAGGCTGCAGGGTGGATTGCCTCGATCGTCGGCGCTATCGTCTTGCTGTTTATTTGGGGGTTGGTCGTGCGGCGGCGGGCTTGAATCTTTGAGACTCGATTTGTTCTTATGAGTTTTTCGGGTTGAATGGAAGAGGCTGTTTCCAACGAAGGTTGGAGCGGCCTTTTTTTTGCCTAATTCGCCGGTTTTTTTGCTCGCGCCGGTGGACGGGGTTTAAGGGTCTGGCGGTTTTGGGGATAGTGGGCGGGGTTGATTTATGGGTGGTCGGTTCTTGCGTTAGCGGTCGGGGTCAATGCCCGGTAGCACGGGTTCTGGCGTTAGCGGTCTGGTTCATTGCCGGGTTGGTGCTTTCGGGGTTAGTGGTCTGCTTAGGTTAGCTGTTTTCTTTATCACTATTAGCCACTGCGCGTGGCGGCGCGTCATTTCTTTGTCCAAAGCGACAAAGAAACGAAGCAAAGAAAACGCTTTCACCTCTCTAAAAATTAAGTGTCCACAGCGTGCGGTTTTCATTCATTGGTACCCCAAAAGCACGGTGCTCGCCAGAGCCACCGATGTGTGAACCCCTCCTTCTCGCGAATCCTGACAGTAAAACGCTTCGCCCCGTACGCTCTCGGGCTAGCACTAGCGACTGAACCTGCCCAAGGAGCGCCCCGCGCTATCCGCGGAAAATCAATCACCGAATTTGTACGCATGACGAACCAAAATGCCAACCCACCTCGAAACAGGCACACCAAAACGCGTGAGGCCGTACCCACGAATTCCATGCAACCGACCAATCAACTCACCAAAAATTGAAGCAGATATACGCATCAGGCTGTAATTGGCGAAGCTGGCCACACGCCTCTGCAGCGCGAACCGGACAACCAAGCGACCGAGAAACGGAGCCTTAAAAGCACGTGAGGCCGTGCCGGTCCGTGGGGCACTGGTGCTTCCCCGAGAGCGTACGGGGCGAAGCGTTTTAATGTCAGGATTCGCGAGAAGGAGGGTTTCAAACATCCTAAGCTCTTGCGAGCACCGTGCTTTTGGGGCACCCATGAATGAAAACTGCACGCTGTGGACACTTAGGGTAGAGCGGTGAAAGCGTTTTCTTTGCTTCGTTTCTTTGTCGCTAAGGACCAAGAAATGACGCGCCGCCACGCGCAGTGGCTAATAGCGCAAAAGAAATCAGCTAACACTAAGCGCGCAAAAACCTGGACAGCAGCAACCCGACACCAACCCAGACCACCACGCCCCCCCCCCGCACCACCAAAACCACAAACCCCGTCCACCGGTGCGAGCAAGAAAACCAACCGCTATGCGCTCATCCCCGACTTCAAGAACAACACATGGCGTGGAGCAAAGTGCGCGTACAAGGGCAAAATCGCGCCACCCATCGCACGGGCATCGGCGCCAATCTCCCCTTCAACGAGTCTAGGCCGCACCATCCCCTGCCAGTCGAAAGCATCGAGCGCGCTATGCGTCCGGCTCAACACTTCCCGCAACAACTGGCGGTCCAGTTCCCCATCAATCACGATTGCATCGACGTCGACCAGCGCCGCAGCCGTCGCAATGGCCGTCGCGAGTGCCGGGCAAGCAGCATCGAGCCACGCCTCGCAAAGAGGCCACAATTCCGGCGACAACGCTCTTTGATCGTGAGCGGCAGCAGCAGGAAATCCGGCATCGGTGAAGCGCTTTTCCAGCACATACACCGACGCAACATTAAGCAACTGCGGCGTGCCTTCGCTCATCAGCGGAAACGACCCGATCGCGCCCGCATTGCCCTTTGGCCCGGCATGCAGCCGTCCATCGATGACCAGGCCGCCGCCAATGAACGTGCCGATAAACACATACAAAAAGTCGCCCAATCCGCGCCCTTGCCCCATCAGCAATTCAGCGGCGCACGCAGCGGTCGTGTCCTTCGCGAACTCCACCGGCAACGTGGTCAGCGCCTGGACCCGCGCGCAGATATCGATCTCGTTCCACGCGGCAAAAACATCGGGCGGGGTATCGAAGAAATTGCGCCAGCCGCCAAGCCATAACGGCGCCGCAACGCCGATTCCAACCACCTTCGCAGCGTTTTTTCCGAGCGCGATCATCATCTGGTCGATCTTCTTGCTAAGCAAATCGAACACCGTGCGCGGATCGGGATACGCATACTCAATCACATCACGCGCATGCACCTGACCCGCGAAATCCATGGTCAGCACATCGAGACTTCGCCGCCCCACTTTCACGCCGATGGAAAACGCGCCATCCGCACGCAGCGAGATCGGCACCGACGGCTGCCCCATGCGCCCCTGCACACGCGTCCTGGCTTCCCGGGCGAGCAAGCCGTCATCGATCAAACGATCCACGATCAGCGACGTAGTCTGCGTGCTCAAATGCGTCAGGCGCGCGATCTCGGACTTGGGGCATGGACCGTGGACACGCACTGCCTGAAGCACGATACGCTCGTTCATCTGCCGCATGCCGGCTGGCTTCGGCGATGCCGTGCTTGCGGACATTGAAGGCGTCATAACGGATCAGGCGATCGCCTGCACGTCGGCCTGCTTCGCACCGGTCATGATGGCCACGGCTTCCGACATATGGATGTCTTTCGTCTTGACAAGCGCCGCGCGCCGCCCAAGCCGCTGGATATGAATGCGGTCCGCGATCTCGAACACATGCGGCATGTTGTGGCTGATGAGAATCACGGGCAACCCGCGATCGCGCACGCGCCGGATCAACTCCAGCACCATGTTCGATTCCTTAACGCCGAGTGCAGCAGTCGGTTCATCGAGGATCACCACATGCCGCGCGAATGCCGCGCTGCGTGCTACCGCCACGCCCTGACGCTGACCACCGGACAGTGTTTCGACCGCCTGCTTCATCGAACGGATGCCGATCTGCAAACCCTCCATATGCGCGATGGCTTCCTGCAACATGCGCCGCTTGTCGATCATCATGAACACGGAGCCAAGGATGCCGGGACGCCGTAGCTCGCGCCCAAGGAACAGATTCTCTGCGATGCTCATCGCCGGCGCGACTGCCAAGTCCTGATAGACGGTTTCAATACCTTGCGAGCGCGCATCGAGCGGACTGCGAAAATGTACGGGTTTTCCATCCAGCAGGATCTCGCCTTCATCGGGTACGAGCGCACCGGACAGCGCCTTGATCAGCGACGACTTGCCTGCACCGTTATCGCCGATCACCGCCATGATTTCGCCGGGCATCAATTCGAAATCGACGCCGTCGAGTGCGGTCACCGAGCCGTAGCGCTTGATGACGCCGCGTGCTTCCAGAACGGGTTTGATTGTGTCGCTCATGAGCTTGGCTCCTCAGGCGCGGGGACGCGCGAGTTTATCGGCGGCAACCGCGAGAATGACCAGGATGCCGGTGATCAGAATCTGATAGACCGACGACACGCCAATCAGCGTCAGCCCATTGCGGAACACGCCGACAATCAACGCGCCCAGCAAGGTACCGACAATCGTGCCGCGTCCGCCGAACAGACTGGTGCCCCCCAGCACGACGGCCGTGATGCTGTCGAGGTTCTCGGTCTGGCCCGCCTGTGGATCGCCCACACCGGTTCGCGCCACCGACAATAATGCCGCGATGCCGTAGAAAAAGCCCGCGAGCGTGTAGACGGTAATCAGGATCTTCTGCGACGAAAGTCCCATCAGGCGCGCAGCTTCCGCGTTATTGCCGAGTGCGTAAAGATGGCGGCCGGGCACCGTATCGCGCAATACGAACCACACGACGAGATACATCAGCAAGGTCAGCACGGTGCCATACGTGACCTCCGCGCCGCCGAGATGAAACGTGTTGCCGAAGAACATCATGGCGTCCGGCAGGTTCGAGATGCTCTCGGCATTCGAGTACACCTGCGTGAGCGCGAACGCTATGTTGAGCGTCCCCAGCGTGACAATAAACGCGGGCAGCTTGATCTTCGTGATCAGCGTACCGTTCAGCAATCCGAACAATGTGCTTGCGGCCACGCCGCAGATAATGGCGAGTACAGGAGGCACGCCCATGGTGACGGCGAACTTCGTCATCACGATGGAACCGAAAGCCATCAGCATGCCGCACGACAAATCGATTCCGCCAGTCAGCACGATCAGCGTCTGGCCGATCGCGATCACCGCCACGACCATGGTCTGCTGAAGAATCAGCGAGAGATTTTGTATCGATAAAAACCGGTTGCTCTGCCAGATGAAGAAAGCGCATGCGATTACAAGCGCTGCCAGCGGACCGATATCGGCAAGCGATGGCAGACGATCGGAGAACGTCGCGCGGCCGGCCGTGGGGGAAGTGGATTGCGTCATGACAGGGACCTCGACAGCAACATCGAAAAAATGCGCCGCTCGCGCGGCCCGGGCTTGAAATGCCTTAGGGATTCAAGTCCGGGCGACGCGTTCGAAAGCGGGTTCACATACTGGTTCACATGCGGATACGGTGCAACGTCTTACTTGTTGCCCCAGCAGTTATCCAGGCCGAACTTCGTGTCCTTGCCTGTGACGCCGGACACGGGTTTGTCGGTGATGAGCGTGACGCCTGTGTCGTGATAGCCGCTCGCCTTCTTGCCCGTCTTCGCGTATTCGATCCCTGCTTGCACGCCTTGCGCTGCCATCACGAGCGGGTATTGCTGCGAGGTGGCGGCGAAGCTGCCGGCCTTTACGTTGCGCACGCCTTCACAGCCCCCGTCGATGGACACGATCATCACGCCCTTGTCTTTGCCTGCTGCTTTGAGCGCGCGATACGCACCGGCCGCGGCAGGTTCGTTGATCGTATAAACCAGGTTGATATCAGGCACTTTCTGCAGGCAGTTTTCCATTGCTGTCTGGCCCTTCGACTGGTCGCCGCGCGTGTCCTGGCTGCACACGACCGATGGATCACCTTCTTTCACGCCGAAGCCTTGCAGGAAGCCGTTATGACGCAGGACGCCGACGGTCACGCCCGGCGCGAGGTCGAGCGTGGCGATCTTTGCGGGCTTGCCGGCGAAAGCGGCTTTTGCGTATTCGCCGATCAGTACGCCGGCCTTGAAGTTATCGGTGGCGAACAGTGCGTCGGTGGCGTCTTGCGGATCGGTTGGTGTGTCGAGTGCGATCACGAGGATGCCTGCCGCGCGCGCTTTCTTGAGCGTTGGAACGATGGCCTTGGTATCGCTCGGCGTGATGAGGATGGCTTTCACGCCGGCCGTCATCATGTTCTCGACTGCGGTCACCTGGGTGGCGTTGTCGCCGTCGAACTTGCCGGCGGCGGTGATCAGTTTGACGCCGCCTTTCGCGGCCGCTTCTTCGGCGCCCTGTTTCATCTTGACGAAGAACGGATTGGTATCGGTCTTGGTGATCAGGCCGATGGCGACCTGATCAGCCGCCATTGCTGCGCCTGAGCCCGCCAGTGACGCGACTGCAAGGCCGAGGAAGGACGCACGTGCGACAGCACGCCGAAGATTTTTCATGTCTCGCTCCATAGATTTTTATTCGCCCGCGGCTTCGAGAAGAAGCGCACTGAGCGCGTTCGCCGACTAAATCAATTGACTTTATTTAGTACAGCAGCCGCGGGGAGACAAGTCAAGAAAATGAAGCAAAACCCAAACGCTGCAGTGCAGCACAACACTGATTAAATCATCTTGAACATCAATGGAAGATACGCAGACGGGGATTGTTGCGATGCGTCTACGTAAAAACACTGAGGGCTTGGAAATGGTTGAAAAAGGTGTTGAATTGAATTGTTTTTTGGATTTTTAACGAGTTATGGTTTACCAGCATTTTTGCCAACCTACCAATTTGGTCCCTGAACCATGAGTGCACTTGAAGCCCTTCACGCGATTGTTACCAATGAAGATTCGCCCCAGATTATTCGTGATCACATAGTGGATTCGTTGCAGTTTGCGTTGCGCAACCAGCCTGGTTTTTTCACGACGAAGGAAGTGCAGTGGCTTGCGCAATGGGATGACACACGCATTCCGATTGCGGCAACCAAGATCCTGAACGAGATGAAAACGAGCTAAGCCAGCCGTATCGCGTGAACCGCGGGCAAAGCCAAAGAAGAGAAACGGCAAGCGCGCATAAGGCGGTGCGAGTCTGTGGAACACGGGTGCTGGCCCGAGAGCGTACGGGGCGAAGCGTGTTACTGTCAGGATTCGCGAGAAGGAGGGGTTCACACATCCTAAGCTCTGGCGAGCACCGTGCTTTTGGGGCACCCATGAATTGGAACTGCACGCTGTGGACGCTTAGGGTAGAGCTGTTAAAAGCGCTTTCTTTGCTTCGTTTCTTGGTCGCTAAGGACCAAGAAATGACGCGCCGCCACGCGCAGTGGCTAATAGCGCAAAAGAAATCAGCTAACGTATAACCCGCGAAGACCTAAAAAGCAGCAACCCGGCAAAGACCCAGAACCGCTATCGCTGAACCCGCAACAACCCACCCACCGCGCCGCGCCCCCTAGTGCAACCCCGCCTTAGCAATCACATCAAAAGTAAAAGCCAGCGATTTATCAGGCACGACAATACTGTCAATAAACTGCACGACATCCGAGTCCTTCACAAAACTCGCCGCTGACGATGCGGCAAGAATCGCGCTGCTTTCTTGCGGCTTGGCAATCAGATAACCCTGTACGTAATCCACGCCTATTTCCTTCAGCGCGCGTAGCGTATCCACATCCTCAACCCACTCCGCGACACTCCGCATTCCAAGATTGCGAGCGAGCGCAACAATAGCCTCAACAATAGCGATATCAGCTGGATGCGCGCACATCGTGCGAATAAATTCGCCATCGATCTTGAGAGCATCGGCGGAAAGATCCTTGAGATATTTAAACGACGTATACCCCGCGCCGAAATCATCGAGTGCGATCTTGCCGCCCATCTCATGAACCCGCGCGATAAAGCGCTGCGTATTGCCGAGATCGTGCAACGCGACACTCTCGGTAATCTCGAGACAAAGATAAGGCACGATATGCCGAAAGCGCGCGAACAACGCAAAGACGTCTTCCATGAATTGCTCGTCGTTCAGTGAACCGCCACTGAGATTGACGCAAATGAAACGCGTATTCGTGAGCGACGCCTGATTCTTCTCAATCCATTCGAGCAACGTGGTGATCACCCATTTATCGATGGCCGCAATGTTGCCGGACTCCTCCGCCGCCACGATCACCTTGCCGGCCGGCAAGGTTGCGCCATCGGGCGCGCGCATGCGCAGCAGCACTTCGAAATTAAGCGACTCGGTTGGCGCAGACAGCGACATGATTGGCTGCATCACGAGGAACAGACCCGGAGGCAGCCGATTGCGTCCCAGCGTCTCAACCAGTTTCAATTCTTCTGCGCGCTCTTCGAACGCCGCCGCGCCCTTGCGATACGTCACCATTCGCGCGTTCGAGCTCTTCTTGGCCTCGCGGCATGCACGGTCCGCATGCGAGAGCGCGTCCTGCACACGCACGCCGTGCGAGCACTCCACCAGTCCCACCGACGCCTTCACCTGGAACGCACGGTTGCCGACCTGATACGGCGCATCGCTCAACGCACTGATCAGGTGCTGACAGCAGTCAATAGCTTCATCGATCGACATCCCGCCCATCACGCAGACGAACTCGTCGCCGCCAATCCGCCCGAACGGAAACCCGGCTGCAAACAGCGCTCGCGTTCGAGTAGCGACCTGCTTCAGGACTTCGTCGCCTGCACGATGGCCGAACAAATCGTTGACGAGCTTGAAGCGATCCAGGTCCACGTACGCGAGCGCCCAGGACGTTCCTTCCTCGCTTTGTGCAGCGATAGCCTTCTCCACGCCGCGCCGGTTCAGCGACCCCGTGAGCGGGTCGTGTTCAGCCAGGAACCGCAGTCGCTCGATGGCTTTCGAACGCTCGGTCACATCCTGCAGCGAGCCTTCAATCCAGCCGTTCGAGCGCGTGGCCTTGAGCAGGAAGCGACGTTCGCCATTGCCCCGCGACGATGCGCCGCCCATCTCAAGTTCGCCTTCACTTCCCTTCGATGCCAGCGCTTGCAGCGCACCCCAAGCGCCCGATTCGAAGTAGTCGTTCCAGTGCCGAACCTTGTACTCCGTTTTCTGCAGCGACAGCATGGTCCGCAATGCCGGATTCGCGCGCACGAAGTGACCGGCGCTGTCGAGCGTGAAGAGGCCAATGGGCGTCACGTCATAGGTGTTGCGCAATTCCGTTTGCGCCTGCCGCCGATGTTCCCGTTCGGCGCGCATCTGCTCGGCGATGGCGAAGGCCGCCATCATGCTCGACGACAGAGCGGCCATCACCGTATTCACGCCGCCGACCAGCAACTTGATGCCGAACGCCGCGCCCATGACTTCGGAAAAAGTCGCGAACAGGACAATGGCAAGCGAACCCACGTACCACATCACCGTACGCGAGCGGGTCATCCACACGAGCCGCGCCAGCAGGAAGATCAGTACGAAGACGCCGAATCCGGTGATGACCCAGAGCGTCGGAATAAACCGTGCATACGGCAATACGATGGCAGCGCCCAGCAGCACGAGCCCGACGTAGTGCACGATTCTCAGGAGCCATTTATATCCAATGACTTTCAGCTCGCGCCGGAACAACGAACTGAATAATGCGGCCGTCAGAAGGTAATACACGGCGAATGTCAGTTGCCGGATGATCTGCAGGTATTCCGGCGGGATCACGCGACCGACCCACTCCATGTCCCAACCCATGGCGTTCGCGCACAGCCGCAGGTTGCCGACCAGCCAGACCGCGAAGATCACGTAGGTCCATTCGCGGTTGATCATTGCCGTGACAAAAACAAAAACGGCCAGCGTCAGCAGGCCGCCCGCGATCAATCCCGAACTCTCCTGGAAGTCGAGCGCACTCTTTCGCAGCATCGGACTGCTCCAGGCCAGCGCGGAAATTTGCGCTGGTCCGGAAAAGGTGCCGCGGCACAGCACGCTGACCTGCTGTGCAAGATGACCGAGATCCAGCGCAAAACCCGCCTTGACCTGGCTGAATTCATTGGTCGTGGTGAGACGGTCGGCGCTGCCGAGCGGCTGCATGGTCGACGCGATCCAGCACGACAGCGTTTGCGCGTGGCGCGACGGTAATTCCGCGTACGTCGTCTGATCCTGGCTCATGTTTGGAACGGGGAATTCGAACCAGAATGGCGTTTCGGCGAGCTGCGTGTTGAAGCGGTTCGACAGGACGGCCGTGGGCATGCGCTCGAGCGCGGTAGCGGGATCGAGCGTTCCGGACGGATCTTTCAGGACGTGAAGAGGCAGCGTGAGGCCACCCCTTGAATCGAATTGAGGCGTTCCCCATACCAGCGTGGCGAGGGTGCCGAGAGCAATCAATGCCGGGACAATATAGACGGCGAACGCGTACAGAAACCGGTCCATATTCGACCCGGTATATCCGGACTTCGCCCGCGAAAATAAGGCAACCGACGCCATACCTTTAAATCCCCCGTGTTGCGCGACAAACGTCGCGCCGGCGGTGGCGAAACAGCAATGAATCGCCACCGTCTTCTTTGTGGCCTCGGTCAATGAACGGCCGGGCTATCTTCTATTACCTGCCGTAAGCAATTTGCGGTGCCTCCGGGCATCGTACCGGTTCCTGCTGGAAAGATAAATCCGACCTCCGTAAATCCAGATCCGGATGATGCGTATGGACCATGAACTGGAATAACGGATGCTTCGCTTCCTCCCAACGGCGCCGAGCCGCCATCACGTCTTTTGCAAGTACCCGGTGCGGTAATCCGCCAACATGTGCCATTGGCAGGAATTCTTTTTCTCCAAATACATCTTCGAACAGCATGGCTTCATATTCCTTGTCCAGCGGCGAACGCGCGGTAATCACCATATAGTCGACCAACTGCTGTTCGCAATAAAGCCACAAAGCCTTGCAAAGCATTACCTTGACAACCCGGCCCACCCCACCGCCCGCCACACCAAGCCGGGTGGCTTCCGCCAGGCGGCTGCCGGCCAGCCAGTCAGGTAGACGCACCGATTGTTCCACTGCCAGCGGCGCATATTCGTTGGTTTGAATCCGCATGGTACCCAGCGGCGCGCCATCCAGCTTCGATTCTGCAAGAAGCACGGCCACGCCCGGGTCCCGATCGCATTCCTCAATGCCCAGTTTCTGGGCAAAAGCCGGCAAATGCCGTCCATAAGCCATGCGCCGGATCTCAACGACTTTTTCAAGGTCAGCGTTTTCACGAACAATACGGATGGTAAATGGCATGGACTCGCGCTTCTCCTGAGCTTGTACAACTGCCCGTTCGAGCCGATCGGTTCGTTCACCATGTTCAATATGTCCGTTACGGAAGACGCTGCTTTGACCTACCTGATTAAGCTGTTCCATTTGTGCTACCCCATTTTTGGCGAGAAGGAGGACGCCGTGGAACGTTTGACTTCACGCAAACGAAACACACGACGGATTTAGTCTCGCCCAAAGGCAATTGATGGGGTGCGCGCTACCAAATAAATCTTTAAAGAAACTTGAAAAAATTATGCATTTTCAGGGCTTTTCGCGTTCGGCGGCCTAAACATCTCCGGGAATTTCGTATTATGAAAAATTCCCGGAGAGTCAGTATGTGTCGCCCACGTGAAACGCCATTCTTTTTTCCATTAAATAGGACGCCAAATATTCTAAAGATGCGTTTCCGCCTCCGCTTATCGCCGGTGCTGCACCGTTCGGGTGCTCCTGCTTTATAACGGCTTTTTTATCGCCGACTTTATATGTATTGGCGAATAGCGAACAAGTGAAGGAACCATCCACGACCGGCCGGAGAAGCGACTGTTCGCACGAGACGGCCTATTGCCTGGGCGATTTGGCAGTCTATTAATCCGACGAATAAAGAATGCTTTAACTAACCCTTATCGGACTATGGAATTTCGATATAAATCGGAAGTAATTTGCAGATGTCCGGTATGCGCGCTTTTTAAACCGGAAGAGAATGCCGACCGAGCCTGGCGCCGTTGCCCGTTTTTGCCGTATGAAGAAGCTCGAGGACAGCGGATGCAGGGCGCATCCGCCGGTTTGACCCGCTGGACGCAAGTCCAGCAGCCGGGTTCGTCCTCAGTCCTCGTCGTCGAGCCAGGGGATATCTACGTCGGTGATGAACGCCACCATCGCGAGCGGGCGCCCTTCCTGACGGCCGATCTTGCCGTCTGCCCGTTGCCATTCGCATCGAAACACGGTCGCCGGGGTGTCGGCCATCAAGGTCACGGTGCGCAGCTCGTCCGGGTCCGCGTCTTCCACGGGCCCATCGAGTGACACCAGCAGTTGTTGCGGCCACATGCCGTCGGCGGGATCGTAGATCTTGTCGCCGTCGTGAATCACGACAAACGCTTCCACGCCGATGGTCGCCGAAGCCTCCACAATCATCTTGCCAAGCGCGCGCAACACGGCCGTTGCGCGGCCGGAGTTGGCCTGGCGAATCGCGAGGTCGCCGCGCGTCAGCGCCTGCTCCAGCTTCGGGTTGGTTTTCTGTTGGGCCATCGGGTCGCCTCCGTAACTTGATTCACTATTCGACGAGCATCGCGCGCCGGCTTGCAAGGCGCGATCGTACCATTCCTGTTCCAAATTTACCGCCTGAGGGGCCTCGTGCGGAATTTTTAGCACCCCGCAAACGCCCGCCCATCAAAGCTGCAAGCATCCCGGCAACGACCGGAACGATCCCTTTGTGCTCAAGTCGGCTGCCGTTTGATCCGATAAGATGTTGTCCGGCGTCAAGCGCTGCCAAGTCCCGTCGCACACGTCCGATCGTCCTATGACTTCCGGGTCGTCACCCGAGTTGTCGTCATATCCATACGCGCACACCAACATCATGTTCGAACTGTTCCTGGCTCCTGTTTGTACAGCCGATCTGACCAAGCAGGTTCACCGTCGTGAGACGGTGGGGCTGACACGGTTCATGCCGTTCATCCTGCGCGCCTTTTCGTTATTTGTTTCGCCATTGGTCGAGGGAAATCTTGCGCAAGCCCTCACGGCTACGCCGACCTGCGGCGCCCGTCTCCAGGCAGCAGCTTCGTGATGCGGCGCGCGCTCGGGAAACCTCCTCCGCACGTCGCGTTTGACGGCATCGTGCTCTGTTCGCACTTCCAGCCGATCTACAGCCTGCCCCACCAGCGCCAGGTCGGTTACGAAGCCTTGTTGCGCGGCGCTGCGTCGGCGGGCGAATTGATAACGCCGTTCGAACTGTTCGCGAAGGCGATTGTGGAGAACTCGACCGGGACGCTCGACCGCCTCAGTCACGTCACGCATTTGCACAACGCCGCCGGATGGTTGCCCGGGCAGTCCTGGTTGTTCCTGAACGTGACGCCGGCAAGCTTTATCGATCCGGGCTATGCGCGGCAACTCGCCGATCACGCGCTTGAGTCGGGCATGCGGCCAGAAGAAATCGTGATCGAATTGCTGGAATCAGGCGGCGACGATGTCTGCGCGTTCGCCCATGCTACCCAGGCGTTCCGCTCGCACGGTTTTATGGTGGCGGTCGACGACTTTGGCGCAGGGCACTCGAACCTGGACCGGCTGCTGACCTTGCGGCCGGATATCGTGAAACTGGATCGCAGCCTGATCCATGCGCATCAGCCGGATTTGCGCGAGTCGGTCATGCCGAAGCTGGTGAGCTTGTTGCACGAGGCAGGCATGCTGGTGGTCGCCGAAGGGATCGAGACCAAGCAGGACTTGCTGCTGGCGGCGCGCTCGGGCGTGGACCTGGTGCAGGGTTTCCTGTTCGGTCAGCCCGGTCGCGGATCCTCGCCGGAGGAAACCGCGACGCAGCAGATCGAATCCGTCTTCGATACCCTCGCTCACACGCGCCAGACTCGCGAGCTTGCCGTCGACTTGCTGCTGATGCCGTATAGGACGCGCTTTGCGGAGGCAGCTGAGCGAATGTGCGCCGGCGCGTTGCCGGAGCGCGCCTGCGAGGATCTGCGCGCGCTGCCGTGCATGGGAAGCTGCTTTTTCCTCGATCAGGGCGGCCGCGAATGTATCCCGGCAATCGAAGGCGCGGCCGCGGCCCCGATCGCTCCCCGCCTCGCGCCGCTGAGCAAACCGTCGATCGGCCGCTGGGACAACCGGCCTTATTTCGTCGATGCCCTCGCGTATCCGCAACGGCTGATGGTCAGTGCTCCGTATTTATCGGCGACCGGCACCGGGCTCTGCGTGACGCTATCCATCTACATCACTTATCGCGGCAGTCCGATCGTGTTCGTCGCGGATCTCGACTGGGAGCGACTCGCCGCGTCGGCGACGGGGTTGCTGCCGCCTTCATCCTAGCGCCGGGCTTCGGCCAGCGTTCGCGCGAGATACTCGCCGCCCGCTTTCAACGCGGTCACGTTGCCGGGTTCGAAGGTCCAGTGACCCGCGGCATCGACGATGGATAGCTGCGCGCCCGGCCACACGTCGGCCAGGTCTTGTGCCTGCTCGGCGAGACACACCATGTCGAAGCGGCCGTGCACGAGCACGCACGGCAGATGCGCAATCCTGCCGATACGCGGCAGCAGCGGCTCCGGCGGCAACTCATGCGCCATGTAGTGATGCTCCAGCAGCGACATGGAGATTGCAGCGGCGTTGGCCTCGCGGGTGGCTTCGGGCGTAGCTTCGGGAGCGGCCGGCTCGGCTTGCGGCGCGTCGGGCAGCGTGGCGGTGGTTTGTGCGGCATCGGTTTGAGTTGCCATGACCGATTCATCCTTTTGCGCCGGGTCAGCAGGCTTCTTCGACGCAGGTTTGTTCACCACCGATAACGTCGCTTCAAACCCCGACCACGCGCGCGCGAGCTTGATGCCGGCGTCATCGAAACGGGCGAGCGGCGCGCCGGTGAGCGTCAGGATCTCGGCGGCATTGCGTGGACGCTGACCGCTCGCGGTCTCGATGGCGTCGAGGAAAGCCCGGTGCGCGTCCGGAAACACGCGCCGCACATCCCACAGGAACCAGTCGATATCCTCCTTGCGCGCGAGGAAAATCCCGCGGAGCAAAAAGCCGAGGCAGCGTTCGGGATGCGTCACGCCATAACTAAGCGCGAGCGTCGTGCCCCACGAGCCGCCGAACAGCGCCCATTTCTCGATGCCGAGCGTGACCCGCAACTTTTCCATATCGCCGATAAGATCATTCGTGCCGTTGTGTTCCAGCTTCCCGAAAGGCGTGGATTTGCCGCAGCCGCGCTGATCGAAGAAAACCATCCGCCACTTCGATGCATCGAGCACATCGGCCCACTTCAGGTTCATCGCGCCGCCGGGGCCGCCGTGGACAATCAGCATCACGGGAGCGTCCTTCGGTCCTTGCGCACGCCAGTACATCGCGTGGCCATCGCCGACATCGAGCATGCCGTCCTCGTAGGCGGGCGCCGGTTCGGCGGTCGGCTTGGCGGCGTCACCATTCGTAGATTCGGCCTTCACTTCGCCCTTCACTTCGCTGTTTGCTTCGTCCGTCATTGCAACTCCGTTAAAGAGAGGCTCGTGCCTCTCTGATTGTCATTAGGCGGTAGCTCAGGGCGTGATTCCGGGACATGCGCCGCCGCACAGGCTATCCTTCGGGTTTCGCACGCTGGCTCAAACGCCGGGCAGGTCAGCCCACCCGAGACGTTTTGCAACCCGCCGCATCCCTTTCGCACACTTTTACCACCGTCTATTTCTTAATGCATCGAACCTTCGTCAAGTGGCTATTCGCGACCTACCTGCTTGGCAGCGGTACGGTGTGGTCGATCCTGATTCTGCCTTTGTTTCCGTTTGTCGGCCGCAACGGCCGTTATTGGCTCGCCAAACAATGGTGCCGCGCGATGGTCAAAATGATGCGCGTGATCACCGGCGTATCGTGCTCGGTCGAAGGCCTTTCGAACCTGCCGGATGAACCGTTCATCATGCTGTGCCGGCATGAATCGACATGGGAAACACTCGCGTTCATGGCGCTGTTTCCGCGCCGCATCAGCTTCGTTTTCAAGAGCGACCTCAAGCGCATTCCGTTCTTCGGCTGGGTGCTGAAGGGCCTGGATATGGTAAGCCTGGATCGCGGTTCGCCCCGTCAGGCGCATCAGGCTGTGACGCGTGAGTGTGCCGAAAAGCTTGCGCTGGGCGATGTGGTGGTGATCTTTCCGGAAGGCACGCGGGTCGCACACGATGCGCCGCTCAAGCTGGCTTCAGGCGGCGTGAGGCTCGCGTGTTCCACGCAAGTGCCCGCCGTGCCGGTCGTGCATAACGCCGGCAAATATTGGCCGGCGAAAGGCTGGCCCGATCAGCCCGGGCATATCCGCGTGATCGTGCTGCCGCCCTTGCCCGCCGATTGTGTGGTGCCGCAAGAGTTGAACCGGATGGCGCAAGAACGGATGGAGAAGGAACTGGCCCGGCTGGCTTGAGATTGAACAGAATGGATTGCGCAGGCCACGCGCCAGGCAACCGTAATAAGCATCGGTTCGACGCGCTGCGTCAGAACGTCAAAACATCAGAACCTCAGAACGGCCGGCGGCGCTTCGCCGCGCACAGCCGGTCCACCGCCGACATCAGCGCTTCCATCTCGACGGGCTTCTGCAAATAGCCGTCGTAGTGAACGAAAGCCGGCGGATGCGGATGGCCCGAGATCATCAGGAAGGGAATGTGCGCCAGGGCCGAGTTGGTCTTCATGGTCTGGCATAACAGCGCGCCGCCGAGCCCCGGCATCATCCAGTCCGATACCACGATATCCACACTGTGCTCGCCCAATAATGCAAGCGCACCGTTGCCGTCGAACGCGGACAGCACCGTGCAGTCCGCCGACTGCATGCACAGCGTCCAGGCTTCGAGAGTGGCGGGGTCGTCGTCGACGAGCAATACGGTTTTCATCGTGCTGGCGGCTTTGATGATCGTCCTGATGATTGGAGAGTTGCGGAGTCAGACAGCGCAAAACGGACTTTGGTTGCACGCAATTCCTATTGCGTTTACTTACAGAACGGTTGCTTGCGACGCTCGTACGTTGCTCGTGACGTTCTGCGTTTATTGGGCCTTTCAAGACTGCAATGCGCTTGCCTTGCCTGCCGACCGAGGCAGGCGTCGAAGCACGCTTTGAAGCAGGCTTGGCCCACTTATATAGCTTTTATCGCACGTATGCTAATGGGGTTTTGCCGATCCCGCATTTGCGGTAACAAGTGCCTGCAGCAAGGCTGCGCGCACACTATTTCATACCGATACGAATTGCCTCCCGCTGCCTTCCTGCTTCCCGGATTGCATCGATGAGGCTATCCAGCGCAGGCGAGCGGACGCGGTCATGGCGCAGTATCAGGCCGATAGGTTCATCGGCGCCGGCGAAGGGCATCGGCAAGCGGGCCAGCAGCTTCAATTCGATGTCATGTTCCACCACGCTCGAAGGAACGAACCATACCGCGTCATTGTGCAATGCAAGAGCGCGGCCCAGCGACACCGACAAGGTTTCAATCAACGAACTCAGCGCCTGCGCGCCGAATGCCGTCAGGACGCTTTCAGCGGATTGGCGGATCAACGTCCCGAACGGCGGCACGACCACGGGAAAGCGCGCAAGCACCGACGCCGTGATGTTGCTTTCATGGACGAGCGGATGATCGTGGCGCACGACGACGGTCAGCGGCTCACGGTACAACTGCTCGAACGTCATCCCCTGCATGCCTCCCGGTTCAGACAGCCGGCCGATGACCAGGTCGGTATCGGCGGATTTCAGGCGTTCGAGCAACTGAGAGTTCGACCCGGTCCATACCCGCACGGAGACATCCGGCCAGTGCGCCCGAAACGCGGCGAGCGTGGGCGGCAGCAACGCGGGCGCGACAGTCGGCAGGACGCCCAGCGCGACCGTGCCGGGCAAGTCGACGCCATGCCGGGACAACTCGTCCACCCCTTCCCGCAAAGCCCCTACGCAGGCCGCGGCGTGGGGCGCAAACAATCGGCCTTCGCGCGTGGGCGCCGCGCCGCGGCGGCCCCGTTCGAACAGCCGGACGCCGAGAATGGATTCAAGCTCGCCTATCGTTTTCGATACCGCCGGCTGCGTGATCGAGAGGCTGTCGGCGGCGCGCTGCACGCTGCCGAATTGCGTCACTGCCAGGAAGCATTGCAGATGCCGGAACTTGATCCGGCCGCTGGTCAGGTTGGCGAGCGGCGCTATAGGCTTGTTCAGCGTGTTCGGCGCCACCGCCGGGACCGACGGCATAGGTTTTTTAGCCATGACGATTGGTTATGCCTGAATGCATAAAACGTCATTTTCCATAACTTCGTCACTTCGATAAAGTGTTGATTCATATTTTAAAAGTCGGAGACAAAAAAGTGACCTCCCCCGCGACTGCCCCCTCCCTCATCCTGACCCCGCGCGACTGGGATTCCCACCCGCCTTATCGCCATGCGGGTTACAAGTCGTCGGTTCTGCGCAGCCCGTCGCGTCCATTGATCCCGCTAAAACAGAACCTGAGAGACCGGCGCGTGCCGGTATATGGCGCGGATGATCTCGGCAAACTCGACCATGACCTCACGCGCAACGCCGCAAAGAACGGCGAGCCGCTGGGCGAACGCATTATCGTGACGGGCCGCGTGCTCGACGAAGGCGGCCGGCCGGTGTGCAATACGCTGGTCGAGATCTGGCAAGCGAACGCGGCCGGACGTTATGTTCATAAAGCCGACCAGCACGCCGCACCGCTCGATCCAAACTTCCTGGGCGCCGGCCGTTGCCTGACCGATAACGAAGGGCGGTATCGCTTCCTCACGATCAAGCCGGGCGCGTACCCGTGGGGCAATCATTCGAACGCGTGGCGTCCGAATCACATTCACTTCTCGTTGTTCGGCGACTACTTCGGCTCGCGTCTCGTCACGCAGATGTATTTCCCCGGCGACCCGCTGATCGATCTCGACCCGATCTTCCAGGGCACGCCGGAGCACGCACGCGACCGGATGATCTCGCGCTTTTCCATCGATACAACCGAGGAAGGCTATGCGCTCGGTTATGAGTTCGACATCGTGCTGCGCGGTGCGAACCAGACGCCGACGGAGGCTTGAACATGACTGTCTATAAACAAACGCCGTCGCAAACGGTCGGACCGTACTTCGCCTACGGCTTGTGTCCCGAGCAATACAACTTCGACCTGAAGAGCTTGTTCACGCCGTCGATCGCCGATCGGGAATCGGCCGGGCAGCACATCAGCATCGTGGGGCAAGTGTTCGATGGTGAAGAGAAAGTCGTTGGCGATGCCGTCATCGAAATGATTCAGGCCGATTCCACCGGCCGCTATGTGAGCACGACTGCCGAGGCACGCAAGTCCGGTTTTCGGGGCTTCGCGCGCGTGGGCACGGGGACCGATCCCGAGTTGCGCTTCGTGGTGGACACGGTCAAGCCGGGTAGTACGGGAGGTGATTCGGCGCCGCATATCGATGTGATCGTATTGATGCGCGGCATGCTGCTGCACGCCTATACGCGCATTTATTTCGACGACGAAACCGACGCTAACGCTCGCGATGACGTCCTGGCGCAAGTTCCCGCGGAGCGGCGCGGCACGTTGATCGCCAAGCGTGAAGCGGGGACATCGAATACGATTTATCGCATCGATATTCACTTGCAAGGGCCGAAGGAAACTGTGTTCTTCGATCTCTAAGCGCTTCGGGGTGAGCAGGCAGAGCGTCCGGCGCGATGGTTTATGATGTCGGTCGCTCGAACTTGCCTGTGATTCCCCTATGAAAGACGCTCAGTCCGCCAGTCCGTTGTACCTCAAACTTCTCGCCGAAACCGCGCAGATCGAATGGTCTGAACTGCAGCGGTTTTTCGCGCGCGGCGTGTTGTTGAAAGTGGCACGCGATATCGATCTGGTGAGCGTCGCCGAAGCCGTTGCCAGCGACGATACGAAGCAGGTCGCCGAGTGGTTGTCGGCCGGGTTGCTCGAACGTGTCGAACCCGCGACGGCTGAGGATCTTGCTGCGCGCAATCCCGAACTGTGGGCTGTGGTGGTGTCGCCGTGGGTGTGTGTGCAGGAACGGGGTTGAGCAGCGCGCTCTCATTTTCCCGATAACTTCCGCCACAACGTCGTCTTGCTGATGCCAAGTGCCCGGGCGACCTCCTCGCGGTTGCCATCGAAGGAATCCAGCATTGCGCGAATTTCGTCGGCTTCCACTTTCCGGCTGCGCTGCTTGAGCGTTTCCGGGCCCGACGCAGATTCGCTGTCTTGAAGTTCCGGCGCAATCGACCTCAGCAGTTCAGGCGTTACCCGCATCCCCGGCGTCTCGTCCAGTTCCACCGCAATCCGCTCAATCACGTTCTGCAATTCGCGCACGTTCCCAGGCCACCGGTACGCAACCAGCAACGCTAATGCCGGTTCAAGCACGCCGCGCGCCGCATCGACGGAAACGGCGCGTCCCGTCTGCGATAACAACTGCGCAGCCAGCCCGGCAATATCCGGTGAACGCTCACGCAGCGGCGGCAAAACCAGGTTCAGGATATTCAGCCGATAATAAAGATCGGCCCGAAACTGCCCCGCCTGCAGCTGTTCATTCAGCCCGCGATGCGTCGCGGCTACCACGCGCACATCGACTTGCAGCGGTTCCGTGGACCCTAGACGCACCACTTCGCGCTCCTGCAGCACGCGCAGCAAACGGCTTTGCAAGGGCATTGGCATCTCGCCGATTTCATCGAGGAAAAGCGTGCCGCGATGCGCCGATTCAATCAGCCCCGCTTTGCCCCCGCGTCGCGCACCGGTGAACGCGCCTTCTTCGTAACCGAACAATTCGCTTTCCAGCAAGGTGTCCGGAAACGCGCCGCAATTGAGCGCGACGAACGCAAACTCGCGTCGTGCGCTTGCCGTATGGATGCCTTGCGCGACCAGTTCCTTGCCCGTGCCGCTTTCGCCCCGGATGAGCACGGTGGCGTCCGTTCGTGCATATCGCCGGGCACGCTCGCGCACTTGTTCTATCGCTTCGCTCGTCCCGCTCAGATCCTCGATCCGATACCGCGCGACCAGTTGCGGCGCGCGTTGCCGCGTGCGCACCGAGCGGTCCATGCGCTGCAACGCCACCGACTCCTGGAAGGTGATGATCGAACCGGAAGCCGCCGATGCCGACGCATCGCCCCATGCACTTCGATGCACCACATACGTCGCACCCCGAACCGTTTCGAGCGACTCGCCGGGCTCCTTCGGCACTGCGCCGGCCACCTCTGGCGCGAGATCGGCCAACCGCTTGCCCACCGCTTGTGACGGCGCGAGCCGCAACATGTCGGCCATCTTGCCGCTCAATGCTTCGATGCGGCCATCGGCGGTCAGCGCGATCACGCCGTCGCGCAAATGCTGCAGCACCTGATCCAGCCGCCGGCGCCGCTGCGTCTCACCGAGCGTCGCGCGCGCAACTTCCAGCGCCGTTTCAAACGCCCCCTGAACCGAGGCACGCGAGTATAAAAACACCGCCTTCATGCCTGCTTTCTCGGCCAGTTCGGTAACGAGTCCCGGCCCGACAACAGCCAGCACACCCCGGTCGCGCAGATCGAGCACGCAAGCCTCCGCGTCTTCCGCCGACAGATACGAAGCGCACTCCACCTCTGCGCCAAACGCGCGGAAAAACCGCTTGAGCTCAGACGGCGTTTCGCCGTGCATCACGAGACCGACCGAGTCGCTCTCACGACGTGCCCGCGCCAATGCATGCATCACGTCGAAGCCCGTGGGATTGATCAGGACGACCGGCACGCTGATCCGCGCCTTCAGGTAGGCCCCGTTCGATCCCGCCGATACGACCACGTCCGGACGCGCATCACCCGCGTTCTCGATCTCGTGCACCGCGTCCTCATAGCCCAGCGGCACAATGCGCAGATCGGCGATGCCGTCGTACTCCGCCGCGATGTCGCGATACAGGTCGCGCAACTTGCTGATACCGACTGCCCAGATGCGTGGAGGTGGATTCATGACTGATCGTCGAACCGGTGAAATCCGAAGTTTAAACCCATTTTTGCAATCACCGATTTCATTTTTGAAATCCACGAGCCCTCCTTGGAAGGTCTAATCTCTTAAAAATCAGAACCTTAAGATCGGGTCCCAATCTGGCAGGCAACTTGCCCTATATCAGCGGGTCAACGGAGACATATCCATGAGTTCACATTCCACACTGAGCGCCGGCGCGAAATTTCGCGCCGCCGTCGCGGCTGAAAAGCCTCTTCAACTCGTCGGCGCGATCAATGCGAATCACGCGCTGCTTGCCAAACACGCGGGCTTCAAGGCAATTTACCTGTCCGGCGGTGGCGTATCCGCAGGCTCGCTGGGCTTGCCGGATCTCGGCATTTCCACGCTCGACGACGTCCTGACCGACGTTCGCCGCATCACCGATGTCTGCGATCTGCCGCTGATGGTCGATGTCGACACAGGCTTCGGTCCGAGCGCCTTCAACATTGCACGCACGGTCAAGTCGCTGATCAAGGCGGGCGCGGGCGCGATGCATATCGAAGATCAGGTCGGCGCCAAGCGATGTGGTCATCGGCCGGGAAAGGCGATCGTCTCGCAGCAGGAAATGGCCGATCGCGTGAAGGCTGCAGTCGATGCGCGGACCGATGAGAACTTCGTCGTGATGGCGCGAACGGATGCGCTCGCGGTGGAAGGTCTGGAAGCGGCGATTGAGCGGGCGCGTGCTTGCGTTGAAGCCGGCGCCGACATGATTTTTCCCGAAGCCATGACAGACTTGAAGATGTACAAGCAATTCGTCGATGCCGTGAAGGTGCCGGTTCTCGCGAACATCACGGAGTTCGGTTCGACGCCGCTTTTCACGGTCGAAGAACTGCGCAGCGTGGATGTATCGATCGTGTTGTACCCGCTCTCAGCGTTCCGCGCGATGAACAAGGCGGCAGAGAACGTGTATCGCGCGATCCGCACCGACGGCACGCAAAGCAATGTGCTCGACACCATGCAGACGCGCGAGGAACTGTACGCGAGCATTGGTTATCACGATTTCGAAGACAAGCTCGACGCCCTGTTCAATCAGGCGAAGTGACGCGTCAATTTAATCAGGAGACTGAATCAAATGAGCGATACGTTAGAGAAAGAGGCACCCGCCACCGGCGGTTTCAAACCGAAGAAATCAGTCGCACTGTCGGGTGTGACAGCGGGCAATACCGCGCTGTGCACCGTCGGCAAGACGGGCAATGATTTGCATTATCGTGGCTATGACATCCTCGATATTGCCGGCACCTCCGAGTTCGAAGAGATCGCATATCTGCTCGTGCATGGCAAGCTGCCGACCGTCGCTGAACTCAAGACGTACAAGGCCAAGCTCAAGGGTTTGCGTGGGTTGCCCGCGAACCTGAAAGCCGCGCTCGAATGGATTCCCGCATCGGCTCATCCGATGGATGTGATGCGCACCGGTGTCTCCGTGCTCGGCACCGTGTTGCCTGAGAAAGAGGATCACAACATTGCCGGTGCCAAGGATATTGCCGACCGCCTGATGGCCTCGCTCGGCTCCATTCTGCTGTACTGGTACCACTATTCTCATAACGGCCGGCGCATTGAGACCGAGAGCGATGACGATTCCATCGGCGGGCACTTCCTGCATTTGCTGCATGGTGTTCCACCGTCGAAGTCATGGGTCGATGCAATGCACGCGTCGCTGATTCTTTACGCCGAGCACGAATTCAACGCATCGACGTTCACGTGTCGTGTGATCGCCGGCACGGGCTCGGACATGTACTCGGCGATTACCGGCGGCATCGGCGCGTTGCGCGGCCCGAAGCACGGCGGCGCGAATGAAGCTGCGTTCGATATTCAATCGCGTTATCAGACGCCCGACGAAGCGCAAGCCGATATCCGTCGCCGCGTGGAAGCAAAGGAAGTCGTGATCGGCTTCGGTCATCCGGTGTACACGATCTCCGATCCGCGTAACAAGGTGATCAAGGAAATCGCGAAGAAGTTATCGAAAGAAGCCGGCGACACCAAGCTCTACGACGTCGCCGAACGCCTCGAAACAACGATGTGGGACGCGAAGAAGATGTTCCCGAACCTGGACTGGTTCAGCGCCGTTTCCTATCACGCGATGGGCGTGCCCACGGCCATGTTCACGCCGCTGTTCGTGATCTCGCGGACATCGGGCTGGAGCGCTCACATCATTGAACAACGTATCGATAACAAGATCATCCGGCCGAGTGCAAATTACACCGGGCCTGACGATTTGAAGTTCGAGCCGCTGAACAAACGCAAATAAATTACAGAGACACGTCAAGCACATGAGCCATATTTCAAACGTCCGGCCCGAGCCGGATCGAGTATTAGTCGATATCGTCGACTACGTTCTCAACTACAAGATCGACAGCACGCTCGCGCTCGACACCGCGCGCAACTGCCTGATCGATACGCTCGGCTGCGGACTCGAAGCACTAACTTATCCCGCCTGCACCAAGCTGATGGGACCCATCGTGCCCGGCACGATAGTCCCCAACGGCGCCAAGGTGCCCGGCACCTCTTTCCAGCTCGACCCGGTTCAGGCTGCGTTCAACATTGGCGCGATGATCCGCTGGCTCGACTTCAACGACACATGGTTGGCTGCCGAATGGGGCCATCCGTCGGACAATCTCGGTGGCATTCTCGCAACGGCAGACTGGCTTTCGCGTAACGCGGTGGCTACCGGCAAGAAGCCGCTATCGATGAAAGACGTCTTGATCGCGATGATCAAGGCGCACGAAATTCAAGGCTGTATCGCGCTGGAAAACTCGTTCAACAAGGTCGGGCTCGATCACGTTTTGCTCGTGAAGCTGGCTTCAACGGCAGTCGTCGGTCAGATGATCGACCTCACGCGCGATGAGTTGATAAACGCTGTTTCGCTGGCCTTCGTCGACGGTCATTCGCTGCGCACGTATCGGCATGCGCCGAATACGGGCTCGCGCAAATCGTGGGCCGCAGGCGATGCAACTTCGCGCGCCGTGCGCCTTGCGCTGATCGCGAAGACCGGCGAGATGGGCTATCCGTCGGTTCTGACCGCTAAAACATGGGGCTTCTACGACGTGCTCTTCAAGGGCAACGAGTTCAAGTTCCAGCGCCCGTACGGTTCGTACGTAATGGAAAACGTGCTGTTCAAGATTTCGTTCCCGGCCGAATTCCACTCGCAAACCGCCGTGGAAGCCGCGATGACCTTGCACGCGAAGCTCGCGGAAACGGGCAAGAAGGTTGAAGACATCAAGAAGATCACGATCCGCACGCACGAAGCAGCAATTCGGATCATCGATAAAAAAGGACCGCTCGATAACCCCGCCGATCGCGATCACTGCATCCAGTACATGGTTGCCGTGCCGCTGATTCATGGCCGGCTGACCGCATCGGATTATGAAGATTCAGTGGCGAAGGATCAGCGTATCGATACGTTGCGCGCGAAGATGGAATGCGTGGAAGACCCGCAATTCACGAAGGATTATCACGATCCGGAGCAGCGTTCGATCGCCAATGCGCTGACCGTTGAGTTCAATGACGGCAGCAAGTTCGACGAGGTGGTCGTCGAATATCCGATTGGACACAGGCGTCGTCGTGAAGACGGCATCCCGCTTCTGGTTGAGAAGTTCAAGGTTAACCTCGCACGGCGTTTCCCAGCCAAGCAGCAAGAGGCGATCCTCGCGGTATCGCTGGATCAGGCAGCGCTCGAAGCCATGCCGGTCAATGAGTATGTTGACTTGTATGTGATTTGAGCAAGGCGAGACGCGTTAGCCCGTAATGTGAAAAGGCCGTTCCAACGCGAGTTGAAACGGCCCTCAATAAGCACAGCGTGGCTCAATGCACCCAGTCATTCCAAAGCACGACCAGAATCGTCATCAACGCCGGCCCAATAAACAGGCCCACCAGCCCGAACGTTTCCGCGCCGCCCAGAATCCCGAATAGCACCAGCAAAAACGGCAAGCGCGCCGCGCCGCCAATCAGCACCGGCCTGATAGCGTGCTCGGCCACGAACACAACCACAAATCCGAACACCGCGACGCACACCGCTGCCGCCATCGAGCCCTGAGCAAGCAGCCACAACGCCGCGCCTATGAACACAATCGGCGCGCAGAACGGCAGCATCGCGGCGATGGCGGTCAGCATGCCCAGCAACGTGGCATGCGGCACGCCGGTCACGGCATAAGCCACGCCAAGCAACGCGCCTTCACCCAGACCGACCACCACCAGCCCCGTCACCGTGCTGCGAACCGACTCGGCCATCCGTCGCGCAAGCGAGGCGCCATCCGAACCGAACCCGCGCCTCGACGCCTCAAGCAACTGTTCACCAAGCTTCGACCCCGCCTTGAACAGGAAAAACAGCGTAACGAGCATGAAGCCGAACACGACCAGACCGTGCGCGACCCGACCGCCGAAATGCCGGGTCATGGCGACAACCGTCGCGCTATGGAAATGCTTGGCCGCCGGCGAAGAACTCAGCGGTGTAGCAAGATTTTCCTGCCACCACGCCGATATCTGTGACGACCCGGTGGGCAGATGGTTGACAAGATCAGGCATGGGAATGCCCGAGCGCAGCGATTCTTGAAACCAGCGTATCAAGTCGCGGGCCTCGCTGCCCGCCTGCGCCACGACCAGGATAAACGGCACGACGAATACCAGCCCGATCACAACGGTCAAAACCACCGCGAGCCAGATGTGCCGATCCTTGAACACCGGCCGCTGCTCGAGCCAGGTCAGCAACGGCCACAACGCAATGGCGATGACCGCAGCCCACACGACAGCAGGAATGAAGTCGCGGATCATCCAGATCGCGACGGCGACGAGCACCGCGTACAGCAACCCCGACGCGGTTCGTTGCAGACGCCGCGTGCGGTCCTTTTCGTCCGCAGAGGTTTGATCGCGTGGATTCATATAAAACGCCCTTGTTATTTCTTCTTTAAGTGAAAGCCCACAAGCCTGCTTTAAATCAAGTCTTTCCGCGTCTTAGGTGAGAGTCTTAGTTCTGTGACGCACTGAGTACCAACCCTGCATTGTAAGTCGGGCCGCTATCGGCCAGAATCAAGGCGAAAGCACTTTCAACCGGCTTTCCGCATGTTGTTCTAATTTCACACTTCGCCAATTCCGTTTCCCTATAATCGAAACCCCCGCCCCGGCATCCGTTCAAGAGACATGCAGTGAAAGCTATCCAAACGATTGTCAACGCGTGCGCAACAACGGCCTTGCTCGCCGGCTGCGCGTCCGGCCTGAATCGGTCGAAGGAAGAAGCAATCAACCAGAAGGTCGGCATTGTCGTCCATCCGGTGCACGAGGGCGTGGAACTGCGGCTTCAGGAATCGGCGCTATTCGACTTCGACGAAGCCTCCATGCGTCCCGAAAGCATCGCCGTGCTCAATCGTGCAGCCGTCCTCCTCAAGCGCAGCACGCGCCCGATCATGGTCGAAGGGCACACGGACAACGTCGGTCCGTTCGACTACAACCAGGCACTGTCCACGGCGCGCGCGAATGCCGTGGGCGATGCGCTAGTCGCACGCGGCGTTCCTGCTGCGCGTATCAAGACAAAAGGGATCGCATTCTTGCAACCGATCGCGACCAACGACACGCCCGAAGGGCGTGCGTTGAACCGGCGCGTGGAGATTATTGTAAAGACGGAGACTGAAGAAACACTGCTGGGAAAATTGAAGACGAAATGATGCGCGGAACGATGTAAAGCGTCATTTCGCGTGCTGTACTTCCATCACCAATAGCTGGGCGCCATCGGTTACCTGGTCGCCGACGCTGAACAAGATTTCGCCCACCGTGCCGCCCGCCGGCGCAACAATGGTGTGCTCCATTTTCATGGCTTCCATCACCAGCAGCGGCGCGCCCTTCTCGACCACCGCGCCCACCTCCACCAGAACCGCGATCACCTTGCCCGGCATCGGCGCTGTCAGGCGGCCCTCGCCATGCTCGGCATCGGCGGCATGCGCCAGCAGATTCTGCCATTCGAACGCCAGCGACGCGCCCGCGTAGAACACATGGAACACATCGCCGTCGATAAACACGCGCCCCTTGATCCGCTTATCGCCGATCAGCACGACGAATGCTTGTGGCTCGTCCCCGTGCGACCAGTCGAACGTGAGCGTTTCGCCAAGCAGTTCGAGCTGTTTGTTGTCGGCGCGGCCTGATGTTGAATCCCGGGTAAAGACGGCCAGGATTTCGTCGTCCGAACCAACGAGGCGCCAGTTCAACGCCTGCGTGTAGCCGCCGCTCATGCGCCAATGAGACAACGCATCCCACGGCGATACACCGTGCGCCTCGCCGCCCTCACGCGTGAGCAATGCAGCGCAAGCCAACGCGAGCGCTTGCGTTTTTGGCACCGTCGATCGTGCAAACAACGTGTCGTGATGACGTTCAATCAGACCCGTATCAAGATCACCCGCAGAGAACGGAACGCTGACCACGATCCGATGCAGGAACTCGATATTCGTCGACGGCCCCACCACTTCGCATTGTTTCAACGCCAGCGCCATGCGCAACAATGCATGGTCACGATCATGACCATGCACGATCAGCTTGGCGATCATCGGATCGTAAAACGGGGTAATGGTGTCGCCTTCACGCACGCCGCTATCAATGCGTACATTTCCATTCAACTGAAATTCGACGGCTTCGGGCAGACTCAAATGCTTCAGCGTTCCCGTCGATGGCAAGAATCCGCGCGATGGATTCTCCGCGTAGATACGCGCTTCGATCGCGTGGCCGTTCACCTTCAACTGATCCTGCAACAACGGCAACGGTTCACCGCTCGCCACGCGCAGTTGCCACTCGACCAGGTCGAGGCCGGTCACCATTTCGGTCACCGGATGTTCAACCTGCAGCCGGGTGTTCATCTCCATGAAATAGAACTGGCCGTCGCCGGTCATGATGAACTCTACCGTGCCGGCGCCAACGTAGTTCACCGCGCGCGCGGCCGCGACCGCGGCTTCGCCCATGGCTTTACGCACCTCATCGGAGAGGCCGGGCGCGGGTGCTTCTTCCAATACTTTTTGATGGCGCCGCTGCACCGAGCAATCGCGATCGAAAAGATACACGGCGTTGCCATGCTGATCGGCGAATACCTGGACTTCCACATGCCTCGGACGCTGCAGATATTTTTCGATCAACACACGATCATTGCCGAAACTGCTCGCGGCTTCGCGTTTGCAAGACAACAACGCCGAGGCAAAGTCAGCGCTCTTCTCGACCACGCGCATGCCCTTGCCACCGCCGCCCGCGCTTGCTTTCAGCAGCACGGGGTAGCCAATGCCATCGGCTTCTTTTTGCAGCAACGCCGGGTCCTGGCTGTCGCCGTGATATCCCGGCACCAAGGGCACGGACGCCGACTGCATCAGCGCCTTGGCCGCGGCCTTCGATCCCATCGCGGAGATGGCCTCGACCGGTGGCCCGATGAACACCAGCCCGGCCTTCTCGCACGCCCGCGCAAAATCCTCGTTCTCCGACAAGAACCCGTAGCCCGGATGCACGGCTTGCGCGCCGGTTTCTAACGCGGCGTTAATGATCTTTTCGATCCGCAGATAACTCTCGGACGCAGCAGCGCCGCCGACGTGCACGGCTTCATCGCAGACGGCAACGTGCTTCGCCTGGGCATCGGCATCCGAATAGACCGCCACGCTGCCCACGCCTAATCGTTTGCAGGTCGCAGCCACACGGCACGCAATCTCGCCGCGATTCGCAATCAGTATTTTGTTGAACATGACGAAGCCTGGAAGAAGGAGATCACATGCGGAACACGCCGAAACGCGTGTCCTCGATAGGCGCATTCATGGAAGCGGCGAGACCAAGTCCCAGTACATCGCGGGTCTGCGCCGGATCGATCACGCCGTCGTCCCACAGGCGTGCGCTTGCATAATACGGATGCCCCTGTACTTCGTATTGCTCACGAATAGGTGACTTGAACGCTTCTTCTTCTTCCTTCGACCATGTACCGCCCTTGCCCTCAATGCCATCGCGGCGCACCGTCGCAAGGACGGATGCTGCCTGCTCGCCGCCCATCACGGAGATGCGCGCATTCGGCCACATCCAGAGGAAGCGCGGCGAATATGCCCGGCCGCACATGCCGTAATTTCCCGCACCAAACGAGCCGCCGATAATCACCGTAAACTTCGGCACCTTCGCCGTAGCAACCGCCGTCACCATCTTCGCGCCATTACGCGCGATGCCTTCGTTTTCATACTTGCGGCCGACCATGAAACCCGTGATGTTCTGCAGGAACACGAGCGGAATCTTGCGCTGGCAGCACAGCTCAATGAAGTGCGCGCCCTTCAACGCAGACTCGGAAAACAAAATGCCGTTGTTCGCAATGATGCCGACCGGATGCCCCCAGATATGCGCAAAACCGCACACGAGCGTCGTGCCATAACGAGCCTTGAATTCATCGAAGGCGGAGTCATCAACAATGCGCGCGATCACTTCGCGGATGTCGAACGGCTTGCGGGTGTCGGCCGGAATCACGCCATAGAGACTATGCGGATCGTGACGCGGCGGCAGCGGTTCTTTGAGCGCCACCGGCGAGACCTTCACTCGATTCAGGTTGCCAACAATGCTGCGCGCGATCCCTAACGCGTGGGCATCGTTTTGCGCGAGGTGATCGACCACGCCTGAGAGGCGCGTATGCACGTCACCGCCGCCCAGATCCTCCGCGCTGACCTCTTCACCCGTTGCCGCTTTTACCAGCGGCGGACCGCCCAGGAAGATCGTTCCCTGGTTCTTCACGATGATCGATTCATCGCTCATCGCCGGGACATAAGCGCCGCCCGCAGTGCACGAGCCCATCACCACGGCGATCTGCGAAATGCTCTTCGCCGACATGTTCGCCTGGTTATAAAAGATGCGGCCAAAGTGGTCGCGATCAGGGAATACATCGTCCTGATTCGGCAGGTTCGCGCCGCCGGAATCGACGAGATACACACACGGCAAGCGATTCTCTTCCGCAATCTCCTGCGCCCGAAGATGCTTTTTAACCGTCACCGGATAATACGTGCCGCCCTTGACGGTTGCGTCGTTGCAAACGATCACGCACTCCTGCCCCGCAATCCTGCCGATGCCCGTAATCACGCCGGCACCGGGAGCGTCGTCGTTATACATGCCGTACGCGGCCAGTTGCGACAACTCCAGAAACGGCGTGCCCGGATCGAGCAATTGCGCGATGCGATCGCGTGGCAAGAGCTTGCCGCGTGACACGTGTTTATCGCGGGCCGCTTGTCCGCCGCCCAACGTGATCTTCGCGATCTTTTCCTTCAGATCCGCGACGAGCGCTTCGAGCGCCGCCGCGTTGGCGCGAAATTCATCGCTGCGTGGATTCAGTTTCGATTCGATGATCGGCATAAGTTTGCCCGCTCGCTCAAGCTGTTTCAGCGAAGAGTTCACGGCCGATCAGCATGCGGCGAATCTCGCTCGTGCCCGCGCCGATCTCATACAACTTTGCATCGCGCCACAAGCGGCCCACCGGGTACTCGTTGATATAACCATTGCCGCCAAGAATCTGGATCGCTTCGCCAGCCATCCATGTCGCCTTTTCAGCCGTGTAGAGAATCACGCCCGCGCAATCCTTGCGGACCTGGCGGCCATGTCCTGCGCCGAGTGTATCGAGTTGACGTCCCACCGCGTAGAGATACGCGCGGCATGCCTGCAGGGTCGTATAAAGATCGGCGACCTTGCCTTGAATCAACTGGAACTCGCCGATCGCCTGACCGAACTGCTTGCGGTCGTGGATGTACGGCACAACCGCGTCCATGCACGCGACCATGATGCCCGTCGGGCCGCCCGCCAACACCGCACGTTCATAGTCGAGGCCGCTCATCAAAACCTTCACGCCGCCGTTCAATGTCCCAAGGATATTTTCCTTCGGCACTTCAACGTTCTCGAACACGAGTTCGCCGGTATGCGAGCCGCGCATGCCGAGCTTGTCGAGTTTCTGCGCGACCGAAAACCCCTTCATGCCCTTCTCGACGATAAACGCCGTAATGCCCTTCGAGCCCGCTTCAATATCGGTCTTCGCATACACCACGAGCGTGTCGCAATCCGGTCCGTTAGTGATCCACATCTTCGTGCCGTTGAGCACGTAGTGGTCGCTCTTTTCGTCGGCGCGCAGCTTCATGCTGACCACGTCCGACCCTGCGTTCGGCTCGCTCATGGCCAGCGCGCCAATGTGCTCGCCCGAGACGAGCCCCGGCAGATATTTGCGCTTTTGCGCCTCAGTGCCGTTGCGATGAATCTGGTTCACGCACAGATTGGAATGCGCGCCATACGACAACCCCACCGACGCCGACGCCCGCGAGATCTCTTCCATCGCGACCATGTGCGCCGTATAGCCCATGTTCGCGCCGCCGTACTCTTCGGACACCGTCATGCCGAGCACGCCGAGATCGCCGAATTTCTTCCAGAGGTCCATGGGGAACTGGTCGGTTTTATCGATTTCAGCCGCGCGCGGCGCAATCTCCTTTGCAGCGAAATTGGCGAGCGAGTCGCGCAACATGTCGATGTCTTCGCCCAAGGCGAAATTCAGACCGGGTACGTCGTTCATGCGGATCTCCTTCTTCGGTGGTTCGGCTCGGGGTCGGCAGCGTGGTGGTTTTCTACTCAACTATGAGTCGCACTCACACGCGGTAATTTCCAATATGGACGGCAGTTTCACGCCGAATACTCCTTCCCGTCAATAGGGATTTGAGCTACGCTCACATCTGGTTCATCATCGTACATGCCTTCTTATGTCCTCTACCGCTGTCACCGGAAATCGCCGCACGCCCGCAGGCGTCAAGTCGCAACAGCGCGTGAAGGACATTCTCCAGGCCGGACGTGACGTCTTCGCCGAGAAAGGCTACGACGCCGCGACCAGCGCCGAAATCGCCCAGCGCGCCGGGATTTCGGAGGCCACCGTGTTCAGCTATTTCAGCGGCAAACGGGAGTTGTGCGCGCGGGTGATCGCGGATTGGTATGACGAGATCATCGATGCTTTCGAATCCGGCCTTCCACGCGACGGCAGCGTGCGCCAGCAGTTTGCGTTTATCGTGAGGACGCATTTGCGGCTGATGCTGGTGAACGGGACGGGCTTGTGCGCGCTGGTTTTATCGGAGGGACGGACGAAACATCATGATCTCAGCGACGCCCTCACCGACCTTCAACGCCGCTATACCGCGCCGCTGATGAACGTGCTCGCTCATGGCCAGACAGTCGGCCAGGTGCGGGCCGACTTGCCGCTGCGGCTGATGCGCTCGCTGGTCTTCGGGCCAACGGAACACGTACTGTGGGACGCGACGCTCGCGAAACGGCATCTGAGTCAGGCTCAGATCGATACGACCGCCGATGAACTCATCGACGTCCTGTGGACCGCGCTGCAGCCCCCTGCTGCCAGCCTGAGTGCGCTTGCGCAGTTCAGACAGGACGTGGAAGAAGCGTCGAGGCGGTTTGACGAGGCGGCGAGCCGGGAGAAGTAAGTGTGTGGAAACTTGCGGACGCAAGTTGGTCCGACAGTTAGTTGCAAATCCTCGTCAACAAAGCAAAGCGTAATAACGCCCCGCCGCATTCGCGGCGCCCAAAACAAAGGACAGTTAGTTGCTATTTAATAAACCGCTGGGCAATCCGGGCGAGTCGCGGCACGGTCACCGGCCGCAATAGACGCGCGTCGTAACCGCCCATACGGCGCTCGTTTTCGGTCAGGCACAAATCCACCAGCGCCCTCGCCGATACCCCGCCGCCCACCGAATCGCCCACGTTCGCGGGGAAATTCATATCCTGCGCGGCGCCGCTGGTGTCGAAACCTCGTGCCAGCGATATCCGGTCGCATATCAGCGAGAACCACACGCTGGCGGTCTTCATGAGGAACCAGGGCCGCCGGTACCACGGCAAGCTGCGCCGGTACCACGCCACCCAGTTTGCAAAGAACAGAATATGGCGCGCCTCCTCCTGGATCACCGGCTCGAACGTTTCAACCAGTTCTTCAGGGAAATAACCCGATTGGCGCGCAGCTTCGAATAAGCCGAAGGCAAAGAAACTATCGATACATTCGCTGTAGCCCGTAAGCATCCATGCGCGCAGCGCGTCCTTTGGGGCGGGATAGGGCGGCTCGGGCGCAAGTTCGATGCCGTAGGCCTGGACGAGCCGCGACAGCACCACCTTGTGCCGCGCCTCTTCAGCGCCGTTCATGGTGACGGCTTCGCGCAGCACCGGATCTTCAATACTACGTGCATAGGTCGACACGCGAATCGACGCGCGGCCTTCGGTCTGCACCGCAATATCCCAGATAGGCAGCGACGTGACGCGCTTGAGCACGGCGGGCGCGAGCATGGGCCAGTCGGTGACTGCGGGCTTATAGGGATTGTGAGTCGTCAGCAGCATCTCGCAGAACATGCGTTTATGTTGTGCGGAGCCAATCTTGATCTGGCCGGTGGATCGATACGTCCAGTGACGCATCGCGTAGTCGGCTTCGGCAGGCGTGAGCGTGTCGGACATAGCGTAACGGGAGAATTAATCGCGTTATGCAGATTTTGGCATAACGCGCGCGCTTCTGCCGCGATGGCTTGGTCAAGCGCACCAGGCCATATAGCGTCCTATTGCGACTATCGAAACGATCAATGCGAGATTTGCTCCAGCGCCAGATCGCGCGTCTTCGGTCCCATCAGCCCGATAGCCAGCATGACCACCACCATCGCGCCGGCGATAAACATGAACACCCCCGTCGTGCCGAACGCCTTCAACACGCCCGCGATGAAAAAAGACGTAAAGATGGCCGAAAAGCGGCTCCACGAGTACACGAAACCGACCGCACGCGCGCGGATGCTGGTGGGGAAAAGCTCGGTCTGATATGCGTGGAAGCTATACGACATGATGTTGCTGGCGAGCGTCAGGCCCACGCCCATGCAGACCAGCAGCGCTGCGCCCGAGACCTGGCTGAACACCAGTCCGCAGACCACGATCGCGCCCGCCATCACGACGATCACGCTCTTGCGCTCAAATTTATCGGCCATGAACAAGCCGATGATCGGCCCGACCGGGGCGGCCAGCGCGATGATCGTCGAATACATCAGGCTGGTCGTGATCGTGATGCCCTGGTGGATCAGGAGCGTCGGCACCCAGTTGGCGAAGCCGTAGAAACCGACCGTCTGGAAGACGTTGAAGATGATCATCATGGTCGCGCGCTTGCCGTACGGCGCGACCCACATGTCGCGGAACGATCCGCGTGTGCTGACCGGCTCAGGCGCGGCAGGCGGCGGCAACGGCCGGCCGTATTCTTTTTCGACCTTCGATTCCAGCGCCGTCATCACCGCGTCCGCTTCGGCAAGCCGCCCTTTTTGCGCCAGCCAGCGCGGGCTCTCAGGCAACGCGCGCCGGATAAACCAGACGAACAACGCGCCGTGTGCGCCGATCAATACGACCCAGCGCCAGCCATCGAAACCGAAGGGTTTGTTCGGCACCAGCGCGTAAGAAAGGAATGCGACGACCGGCACGGCCATGAAACCCACCGCTTGCTCGCAGGCGAAGGCGCGGCCTCGGATGTGTTTGGGGACCAGTTCGGAGATGTAGGTTCCGATCGTTACCAGCTCCACGCCAATGCCCAAACCCGCCATGAAGCGCCAGAAGTTGAGGCCGCCAGCGGTGTCCTGGAAAGCCATGATGACGTTCGCGGCCGTGTACCAAAGCAGCGAGTAAGTGAAGATGGCGCGTCGCCCGAAACGATCGGCGAGAAAACCGCAAGCAATCGTGCCGATGAACAAGCCGAGGAACAGCGACGCGATGAAACTCGCGACGCCCGTCATGCCGAACAAACCGACGGTGGTAGACGTGAGAATGCCGCTCTTGACCAGCCCCGGCGCAACGTACCCGGAGTAGAGCAGATCGTAGAGTTCGAAGAAAAATCCGAGGCTCAGCAAAACCACGAGGACCCACATCGAACGAGTCGCCGGCAGGCGATCGAGCCGTGCGGAGATCGTGCCTGCGCTTAGTGAATCCGAAGAACGAACGTGGTGATCAGTGCGGGATTCAGCGAGGTCCTGAGCGGTGGTCATCGATTTATGTCTCCTTGTCTTGGGCGCTTGTTGTGGCCGGGGCCTGGCCTGCGGCACGCCCTTTGATGCGCCCTTTTTGTCGCGCGCCGGCGCGCATTTTAACGGCGTATTTGCAGATTTGTTACAGGTTCCGGAACATTCTTGCCCGATCGTCATTGACGATGATTTTTCGATCCAGCCCGCGCAACACCGCGTTACTTTCCACCCGGCGACCTGTCTCCGAGTGCGCGAAGTAAAGCGGCCCGGCGCCCGCTGCCCGTGACGCTCAAACCGGTCCGACGCCGTGCATCAGCAGCGCCACCGCGTGTTTCGCGACCTGGTCGCGCCTGGGCGCACAACCGCCGCTCTCCTCAGCCCACTTATAAGTCACCGCCAGCGGCAGCACTGTCAATCCGAATACCGATACAAACAGCAGCGACGGCTCCAGGTGCGGGTTAAGCTTGCCTTCTTTCTGCCACTGCGCGATGCGTGCAATCGACGCTTTCTTGTTGGCATCGCCGAAACGCTCTGCAATACGCTGGCGCAGCAACCCGCCTTCGCTGATCACCTCGCGAACCCAGAGCGTCGCAAACCACGGATACCGCTCGCACACAGCAATGAGACCTTCGGCGAACCCGCGCAATGCTTCCGCCGGTTCCGCGTCCGAGTCGGCGAACGCGCGGCCGAGTTCGGCACGCAACGGCACGAATCGCTCATCGATCAATACGTCCAGCAGTTGATCGCGCGTCTTGAAGTAGTAATGGACCATGGCCGGCGTCACGCCCGCCTCGCGCGCAATCGCGCCGAGCGTGGTCTCCATGATTCCCTGGCGCGCGAATAAAACCAGGGCCACATCCAGCAACAGCGTCCGAGGCTCGCCGTGCTGCGCGCCACTAGGCCGCCCAGGTCGGCGACCGGCCTTTGGCTGCTCAATGGGGACAGAAGAAACAGCCTGCTGGGAAGGATCGGTTACATCTTTAGTCATGGTGGCAATTGACCCCGTGATTGGTGTGGCCTAATATTAACTCCAACATTAATTTAACTCATCGGGCAGCTGAATGGAAACCCTGCAACCCTCTGTCGCACTTCCCGCCATTGAAGAGCGGCCGCCAATCCGGCTGCTTTTCACGGCGCTGCTGCTCGTCATGCTGCTCGGCGCGCTCGACCAGACGATCGTCTCCACCGCGTTGCCCACCATTGTGGGCGAGCTGGGCGGCCTCGAAAGCCTCTCTTGGGTCGTGACGTCATACCTGTTGACGTCGACTATCGTAGTGCCGCTGTACGGCAAGTTCGGCGATCTGTTCGGTCGCAAAGTCGTCATCCAGGCGTCGATCCTCATTTTTCTTGCCGGTTCAATCCTGTGCGGCGTCGCGCAGGACATGACTCAGTTGATCGTGCTGCGCGCGTTGCAGGGGCTCGGCGGCGGCGGTCTGATGGTCGTGACCATGGCCGCCATTGCCGATGTCATTCCGCCCGCCGAACGCGGCCGCTACCAGGGCTTGTTCGGCGGCGTATTCGGACTCGCGACGGTCGTCGGACCGCTGTTGGGCGGGTTTATCGTCGAGCATCTTTCCTGGCGCTGGATCTTCTACATCAACGTGCCGCTGGGCGTGCTGGCGCTGATTGTGATCGGACTCGTGTTCAAACCGCACGTGGCGCACGTGAAGCATAAAATCGATTACATGGGCGCCGCGTTTCTGGCCACATCGCTTACTTGTATCATCCTTTTTACCAGTCAGGGCGGCACGCTGTTGCCGTGGAGTTCGCCGCAGCTTTGGTTCACGCTCGCACTTGGATTCATTACGCTGGGCGGTTTTATCTACGAAGAACGTTCCGCCGACGAACCGATCATGCCGCTCGAGCTTTTCAAGGAGCGCACGTTCGTGCTGAGCGGGCTGATTGGTTTCATCATCGGATTTTCGCTGTTCGGCGCGATCACGTTCCTGCCGCTGTATCTGCAAGTGGCGAAGGGTTCGACGCCTTCGCAAGCCGGCCTTCAAGTTTTGCCGATGATGGCGGGCATCTTGTCCACGTCCATCATAAGCGGCCGCGTGATTAGCCGGATCGGCAAATATCGATGGTTCCCGATCTGCGGGACCGCGATCGTGGCCTGCGGCATGTTCTTGCTGTCCACCCTGCAACTCGATACCCCGCTTCACACCATGTACCTGTTCATGCTGCTGCTGGGACTTGGACTCGGCATGGTGATGCAGGTGCTGGTGCTCGCCGTGCAGAATGCGGTGCCGTTCAAGAACATTGGCGTGGCAACGTCCGGCGCCACGCTGTTCCGGTCGATCGGCGGTTCGGTGGGAGTCGCCACGTTCGGCGCAATCTTTACGAACGGTCTGCATTCGCGACTGGCCGACGCCATGCCGCCAGGAACAGAGTTACCGCAATCGATGGGGCCAACCATGGTCCAGCATCTTCCCGCCGCTTTGCGCGAGACGTATCTCAACGCATTCTCGGGATCGATGCACGTGGTGTTTTTCGTGGCCGGTGCGGTCGTGTTACTCGCGTTCGCGTTGTCCTGGTTCATGCAGGACAAGCCGCTTCGCGGCAAGTAAGGCAAGGGATGGGACGGGATGCGTCAGCAACGCTTTGGTTTAAGCTGACGCACTTTAACCTCGGAGCGTCCGCTCAATGAAGCTTACAAAAATAGTCATCGCCTCGACCCTCAGCGCTTTTGCTTTTATCTCGACCGCCGCACTGGCGGAGACTTTTAATTTCGGCGAAGGGCAGTCGTCCATGTCCGGATCCGGCGGCGCTTCGCACCACACGCCGCCGTCCAAGCATAAGAAGACCAAGAAAACGCAACGTGCGGACGACAAGGGTGCGCATTCGCAGCCTTGAGCGAAGAGCGTTCGCAACGCCACTCGCCTCCGGTCTTCGTCACGGGCGTGTCAATTTCAGCGCGTCAATAACTGGCGAACGCCCAGCGCCACGATCAACCCGCCGCAGACGCGGTCGATCCATGCCCGATACCCACGGTAGCCCGACGCAATCCCCGCGTGCGACAGCACGAGTGCGACGAAGCCATACCACGTCGTGGCGACCAGAGCGACCATGGCAAGCATCGCCGCGAAGGTGACCGGCGACATATGCGCGGGCGTGGCGGAAGCGAAGATGGCGGCGAAAAACGCCACCGACTTCGGGTTCGCGCTTAAGCACACCAAGGTCACTGAAAGAGTGTGAATGCGGGCAAGCACGTAATGGGCATGACTACGCTGTACTCAGCGTTTGATCGCCTGTTTTTCCACTAATCCACTCATTTCACGCTAGCATGATCTCCGGCTGATTAATGACAGGAGAGCATGCTCATGAGCTTCGATGAACGGATGTTGAATGGCATGGGCGTATTAAGTGCAATCGTCGACAGCGGCAGTTTTGCCGCGGCGAGCGAGGCGCTGGATATGTCGCAATCGGGCGTGAGCCGCTCGGTGGCACGACTCGAAGCCCGGTTGGGTATTCGCCTGTTCGACCGCACTACGCGCTCAGTCAAGCTGACCGACGAAGGGCGACGTTTCTACGAGCAGATCGTGCCGCTGCTAAGCGGACTTGAAGAAGCCGCCGCCTCCGCGTCACAAGGAGCTAGTGCAGTGCGCGGACGCTTGCGCGTGAATATCGATCCGTTCTTTTCGCGCCTGTTCCTTGGACCGCGACTGGGTGCGTTTGTCGAGAAGCATCCCGACTTGCAACTCGACCTGATCACACGCGATCAGCTTGGCGACATGGTCGCCGACGGTTTCGATCTTGCCGTTCGCTTTGGCCAGCCGCGTGAATCCACGCTGATTGCGCGCAAGCTTCTGGAGACACGCGTCATTACCGTGGCATCGCCTGCCTACATCAAGAAACACGGCCGCCCGTTCGCGCCCGTCGATCTCGAACGTGAACCGCACACATGTATCCAGTTCCGGAACCCCGAAACCGGGCGGCCCTTCCAGTGGGAATTTCATCGCGGCAAGAAGAAGATCCTTGTTGCCGCCCGGGGACGCCTGACTGCGAACGACGTGGGCACGATGCACGGCGTATGTCTCGCAGGACATGGGATCGCGCAGGTCCTCGCGCTCGGCACCGAGCAATTGCTAGCCAGTGGCCGCTTGATAGACCTCTTTCCCGATTGGCCCGACGAGACCTTTCCACTCTACGCGGCTTATCCGTCGCGCCATCATGTGCCGGCCAAAGTGCGAGCGTTCTTCGACTTCATCGTTTCATTGACGGGTACGCCGATAGAAAACCTGACTGCGTAGGATAGCTACCAGACCAGCCGGTTCTGAATACGGGCGCCTAAACGTTTTCAATGCCGTCCTTATTCCATACGGACGCAAAATTTTGCGCTAAGAACTGCAAAAAAAATAGTTCGCAGGACTGGAATATCTTCAGCATGCCGGCTGTTCTGCGGTTCGTGCCAGCTTGGAAGCTGATGAACCCTTTTATTCGTTGTCACGTATTAATTAGGAATAGAAATCAAAATTAGATAAAAGCCTAATCCTTACCTGCATGGAATAAATGTTTTGTTGCACACGTTCAGACTGGGACGATCGAACGCTGCAAGGAGACGGGCAAGCCGCCGCGACAACCGGCATGTGCGCTCATCCAGCGAATCCATCTCGTCTGTTGGCCGGGTGTCGCATACGGAGAGTCGACCTCGACGAACACCAATCGAACCGCAAGAGGAGAACACCCATGAAACTTCAGCAGAGGCTCACTTTGTCAGTGCTACTGGGCGCGGCAGTTGCAACGCTGGCGGCATGCGGCGGCAGTGATTCCAACTCGAACAATGCACCGAATGTCGGCGCGTTCAGATCTACCGTGCTGGTCTCCGACGGCAGCACCTCGGCCCCCCACAGCGACGCCAACCTGCAAAACGGCTGGGGTATCGCGTTCAATCCAACCGGCGTAGTGTGGGTCTCCGATAACACCACGAGCAAATCGACGCTGTACGACGGCAACGGTGTCGTACAGTCGCTGGTGGTGACAATCCCGCCGGCGGCGGGCGGCCAGACCGGTGGCCCAACGGGCATCGTCTTCAACACCAGCACCGACTTCCAGGTCACCGCAAACGGCAGCACCAGCAACGCGCTGTTTATCTGGGCGACGGAAGCCGGGACGATTGCAGGCTGGTCGCCCAAGGTGCTGCCGACCTCGGCGGTCAAGGCTTACGACGACGGCGCAGGCGGCGCGGTGTACAAGGGCCTTGCCATTGGCAAAAACGGGACGGCCAACCTGTTGTATGCAACCGACTTCCATAACGGCAAGATCGATGTCTTCGACAAGTCCTTCAACAAGGTGCAACTCGATGGCCCGTTCCAGGACCCCACGCTTCCCGCAGGTTTCGCGCCTTTCGGCATCAGCGTGACGGGCAACACCGTCTTCGTCACCTACGCCAAAGTCGGTCAGGACGGGCGCACGCAGGTGAATGGCGCGGGCAATGGCGTGATCGACACCTTCGATACCGACGGTCACTTCGTCAAGCGCATCGCCACGAACGGGTTCCTGAATTCGCCTTGGGGCATTGCCATGGCGCCGGCGAATTTCGGCGGTGCGAGCAATGACCTGCTGATCGGCAATTTCGGCGACGGCACCATCGATGCGTTCAACCCGGCGACCGGCGCGTTCATCGGCGCGCTGACGCAAGCCGATGGCACGATGATCCAGCAAAAGGGCATCTGGGGCATCTCGTTCGGCAACAACGTCGATAACCAGCCGCTGAATACTCTCTTCTTCGCAGCGGGTCCGAGCCCGACAACCGGTATTTACGGCCGGATCGACGTCGCGCAATAACCCCGGTACGTGTTCCGCCTCGCCGCCGGATCGTAACGGCGGCGAGCGCACAGGTCCTCAGGACAAGACTCGCCCATCGGACTTATGAATCGGGCTTACGAATCCGACTTACAATCGCGGTGCGCAAAAATTGATTCATTTATCCGCACAGGCCGAAATGCCGCGCCGCACAACGGTTGCAAGATTAGCTATCGGGACTTTCACCAACTCTCTTATTTTTTTGGCTTGGTAACCTGCTGCGGTTCTATGCGGACACAATCTGCTGAATGTAAGTTGCCCGGCGCCGAGGGGCCTCGCGCCGGACGAACCCGGGTACTGACCTATCCGGGATGTACTGACCACCTTTGGAGTAAAAACAGTGAAAAAACTGCTCGCGGCTTTGACGATTTCCCTGCTCGCCGTCACATCGATCACCTCCGTCACCGCCAATGCGAAGGATTACTCGACCATCCGTTTCGGCGTTGACGCCTCTTATGCCCCGTTCGAATCGAAAGGTCCGGATGGCAAGCTGGTTGGCTTCGACATCGACCTCGGCAATGAAATCTGCGCACGCCTGCATGCGAAGTGCGTATGGGTGGAAAACGATTTCGACGGCATGATCCCGGCCTTGAAGGCGAAGAAATTCGACGGCGTGCTGTCGTCGATGTCCATGACGCCGCAACGCGCAGAACAAATTGCTTTCTCGAGCAAGCTGTTCAACACGCCGACGCGCCTGATCGCCAAGAAGGGCAGCGGCATCCTGCCGACCGCCGATGGCCTGAAGGGCAAGACGGTGGGCGTGGAACAAGGCACGATCCAGGAAACCTACGCCAAGACGTATTGGGCGCCGAAGGGTGTGACGGTTACGCCGTACCAGAACCAGGACGGCGTCTACGCCGACTTGCAAGCTGGACGCCTGGACGCTGCGCTGCAAGATGCAGTGCAAGCTGAAGTGGGCTTCCTGAAGACGCCGCGCGGTACGGGTTATGAGTTCGTGGGCAAGGATCTGGTCGATCCGGCGATCCTCGGCAACGGCGCGGGTATCGGCCTGCGCAAGGAAGACACCGACCTGAAGGCTCAGATCGACAAGGCAATTGCCTCGATCATCAAGGACGGTACGTACAAGAAGCTTGAAAAGAAGTACTTCGACTTCGACGTGTACGGCAGCTAAGCAGTCCCTAAGCCTTAAGTCCGGAACGCGTTCCGGGCACAGCTTCAGCGCTTGAAAAGACGGGCTCCGCGATAAAACGCGGAGCCCGTTTTGTTTTTGGGTTCTTATGGCGCCTCTGGACGTCTTTTATGCCCGGCGCGGCAAAACCGCCGTTTTCGGCTAAGATCGAACGTCTGGGATCGGAGGCAACAGAGGTAATTGCCAAGTGCTACCTGATGCGGCCGGTGCGCAGCAAGCCGGCGCCCCGTCGCGAACGCTCCGCCCAACTCTCCTGAACACGCCGACACTTTTCCCAAGCGCGACGCGTATCCGAGCGCCGTGCATCGACAATCATGCAAACCAAAACGCACACCCTGATTTCGCCGTCGATTGGCACCACCCGCAATATCCTGAGTTTTCACTACGGCCCGGGCGGCGGCGAAAAGATCTATATCCAGTCCTCGCTGCATGCCGACGAACTCCCCGGCATGCTGGTCGCCTGGCGTCTGCGGCGTCAGCTGGCCGAATTCGAAGCAGCAGGCAAGCTGCGCGGCGAAGTGGTGATCGTGCCGGTATCGAATCCTATTGGGTTGAACCAGAACATGCATGGCACGCTACTAGGGCGTTTCGAGCTGAATAGCGGCCACAACTTCAACCGCAATTTCCACGATCTCGCCGCGCTGATCGCGCCACGCATTGAAGGCCGGCTGTCCGGGGATATCGAATCGAACAAGCTTGCCGTGCGCCGCGCAATGCGTGAGGCGCTGGACGAGCAAAGACCGCACACCGAGCTTGAGTCGCAACGCCTGGCGTTACAGAAGCTCTCTTATGACGCCGATGTCGTGCTCGACCTGCATTGCGACCTCGACGCGGCGCTGCACATCTACACCAACCCGGATATCTGGGACGAAGTCGAGCCGCTGGCGCGATACCTGGATTCGAAGGCGTCGCTGCTGGCGTTGAATTCGGTGGGCAACCCGTTCGACGAGATTCACAGCTTCTGCTGGTCGGATCTGCGCGCCAGGTTCGGCGCGCGTTTCCCGGTGCCGAACGGCGGCATTTCGGTGACGGTGGAGCTGCGCAGCCAGCACGACGTATCGTATGAATTCGCCGATGCCGACGCGCAGGGCATCATCAATTACCTGATCCATCGCGGCGTGATCGATGCAACCGCGCCCGCCATGCCTGAGCTTGTCTATCCGGCAACGCCGCTGGCCGGCGCCGAGCCTATTGTTGCTCCCGTGAGCGGCGTGCTGGTGTTTCGCGCGAAGGTCGGGACGGTGGTCAAAGCCGGCGATGCCATCGCCGATGTCGTCGATCCGCTGACGGATACGGTTACGCCTTTGAATTGCACGACCACCGGCATGTTGTACGCCCGGCAGATTGCACGGTTTGCGACTGCGGGAATGGAGGTGGCCCGGGTCGCGAGCGCTACTGCGTACAGGACGGGGTCGTTGTTATCGGCGTAGAAAGTTGAAGGGGCAAAACTAAAAATCCAAAACTAAAAGTCTAAAAGCAAAAGGGCTACCAAAGGCGGTAGCCCCAAAAATTCCAACACCCCTTTAAAACTTAAAATAACAGCTACGGGTCCTGCGGCCACACCATCGAGCGATGGTCCTCGGGGCCGCCGGTCCGTTTCCGCCTATGCAGCCTGTGCAATCAGGCTTTCTGTTCGCGGCTGTAACATCGCCACGTGTTCGAGCACCGTCGGTTCCGGCACTTCGTTAGTCGATACAACACTCAACTCCAACAGCGCGGTCTCGAGGCTCGCCTGACGGGCAGCCGCCGCTTTCTTGGTCTTCCCCGCGCGTGACGGCGGCTGACAAGCCCCGCACACCACGTTTTCTTGCAAATCATGTTTGTGCGCAATGAACTTTCCAGTGCAGCGGCAGCATTTGGTGAGCTGCAGCATGCCTGCATCGAAGAAGCGCACAAGGGTCCAGGCCCGCGTCAAATCAAGTACTGCCTCGACATCGCTATTCCTGCAATGTTCGAGATACAACCGATATCCCTTCGTCAGGGCATCGAGGTGCGAACAGCCTGCTTCTTTCTTCAGGAACATGTACGTGTTGTAGAAGAGCGAAGCGTGAATATTCGCCAGCCACGTCATATACCAGTCAGCCGAGAAAGGCAGCATGCCCTTCGGCGGCGATACGCCCTTCACCTCGCGATACAACCGGATCATCCGGTCACGCGACAGCGTCAGTTCACTTTCGAGCACCTGCATCCGCGCCCCGAGTTCGATCAATGCGATCGCGCGGAAAACTTCTTGTGCATCTTCTGTGAGGCTCTTCTTAAGCATGGCGCGCTCTCGTGCTTAGAGGAACTGTTCTGCTGGCTGGCCGGCCAGCAAGATGGCTGCGTGCGTCGGCGCGATATCCGCATGCTTCGCGGGCGACGTCAGAGCGGCCAGCATGGTGTGATCGTTGAAGCGGAAAAAACACAGCAACTGGTCGGAAGCCGCCAGCTTGACAACCTGCGCGAGCGTCAGCCCGGACAGAAGGTCGGCGAGTTCCTTAGACAAACCCAGTCGAAACATCCCGATGGCACGGTCATCTCTCAGCATGCGCTGCGCGAGCATGATGTACGACAAGTTGATTTCTCGAATCGAGTCCAGCGTTTCGCGACCGTTCATGATTTTCCCGCGTTCGATATAAACCCCGAGTACCCTGCCAGCATTTTTTGCCAGCTATCTTTTTGCCTAGCCAAACGTTTGTTTTGTTCGGCTACGTTTAAACTTTGTTTCAGTGAGTTACATCTTGTAACAACACTGTGAAACGGATTGTAAGTACGACGCAGCGGGAAATCAAGAACATCTCAATAATAAATTTCCATAAAACAACAAACAAAATCGGTAACTTTTTCTTGAAACTGTAACAAGCAAGTGTGACCGATTTTTGGCCGCTATTTTGAGGCGAAACGGACCGGCTCAATTGACAGAGGGTTCGCTTGTCGATTGATTTCGTGGGGAAAAAACGGATGGGGCGGAGAGACGGTTGACAAGCTCGACGAATTAATCGGATTGTGAAGAACCGTCAAGTTGTTACAACTATCCAGTCAGCCTTGGGGAATGGCGGCTAAGGAAAACCCGGGCATATAAACTGTCATCTCGCTTTCATTTTTGACGCGGAAATTTAACCATTGGGACGTCGAGCGAACACCGGAAGGAATATGTTGCCCCGAGTTGTAACAGGGTCTGCGGAAACTATGAAGCCGGCGGGTCGATAGATAACCCGTCTTCCGCGCGGCGCCACTTCCGCATGTAGAGCGCTTAAAGAAAGACGTGCGCGACGCCGCCGGTTTTGCACCGCTAGTGCTGTGGCACGCCTTCACGCCATTCAGCCCAATGCGTTGCAATCTCCTGTACCAGCGGATTGCCCGCCCGATACAAATTGTCGATAGCCGGCGTGAAACCGCCCTGAGATGCGTAATTGAGGAGATTGTCGGAGGCGGATTGCCCGTCGTAAGGCCGGTCAAAATCCGAACCCGCACGCACGGCCGCCACCCGGTTCAAATCCACGCGATGCACACTCGCCGCCCGCGACAACGCCTCGTACGTCGCGTTGTCCTCCTGCTGCGTCGTGCAATACACGCCGCGACCGTCGGTCACGAGCTTCGTCCGGTCGCGCGCCCTCTCGCCGATGTACTTCCCCGACCACCATGTATCGCCTGCCAGCGTGTCGCACTGGATCACCTTGGGCGGCTGGTTTGCCGGCGCGTAGCTGAACTTGGCGCGCGCGGTCTGCGCTTCGGGGCTATCGGCGAGCGTTACATTCTTCGATAACGCATAGGCTGCATCGGCCAGAGCCGGATTTAGCTGGAACACCTCGGTCTTGTAATCGAACGGAGGTTTCTCGGTCGGGCCTTTCGTATTGATACCGATAAAACCGCTCGGCCAGCTATCCGGCTTTTCACGCGCATCGAGCTCCCACTGGATACCGAAATCGACAAGATATTTTGCCCACGCAGCGGACCCGATCGTGCCTTGCGCCGGGTCGATACCCGCGATCCCCGCGATCATGAAATAGGTTCGGCGCAGATCGAATTTATCGGAGAACGTGAGCGCCATCAGCGAAGCCGCCGCGTTTGCGTGGCCCATGCCGGTGGTCATCACGCAGACCTCGTGCCGATTGCAATTCACGACCGGATAATCCGGAGATAGTCCGGCCACGTGAATGGCCTTCCAGGGGCCGAGTTTGTCGAGCCAGACCTGGCCCTCAGGGCCGAACATGGAAATGATCATGACCTTGACGGGCTGGCCGTGGTGGCCGGCAAAACCATTGTCGCTGCCGAAGTTATCCGAATCCTGCGCAAACGTTGACGCGCACGCGCTGAACAAAAACGCGGCCGTCGCGGTTGCCAGGCTCAATGCGGGAATCCGGGTGACGGCACGGGCGACTACACGGCGGCGGCTGCGATTGGAAACGAGAGAGTCGAGCGACGAACGGAGGATCGATTTCATCTTGGCGGCACCGTAAGTGGAAGGAGAACGCGAGGTGAAACACACGACAGGAAGCCGGACTGGACCGTGCGGCAATCTGGCCGGTAAGCTTGGACCCTTCAGTACCGCTTGCCGGACGCTCCTGCGTTGAGCGCATTATAGAGGGACGATGTATGCCGTTGTAAGAGACATAGAATGTTCCGGTAACAGCTCTCAAGCACTAGTCTTGCTGATTCGTTTGCCCGCTTGTTTGTTGTCGAATCCACTTGTCCGCAAGGCATCCATGTCCAACACTGCCGCTTCACGAATGATCGATGCGTTTCACGCCAGCCGTGTCGAGGACCGTCAGCACGTCGAGTTGTGGCTCGAGGCGACCGGCGACAGCGCCGTCGCACTCGAGGCGTTGTGGTCCGAGGGTGAACATCATCGGGGACATGCGCGCGCGGCCATGGACCGGCTGGTCGCGCTGGCGGACACGCACGGAGTCATGCTCTCGCTCGTGCCGCGTCCGCTCACGCAAAAAGGAGAAGACCCCGCCACGCCATCCGTCGATCACACCGCGCCTGCCAGCGCCGCGCTCGAAGCGTTTTATGGCCGGCTGGGATTCGAACGTTCCGGGGGCAAGTTCGAAGGCTCGCCAGTGATGGTGCGCTCGCCGCGTTGATCGGCGTGCGTGTCAGTTGAAGGATCGCCTGAGGCATCGCCGCGTTGATCGCCCTTCAAGGCTGTATCCAGCTCTTCCGTATCGCCGCCCTTCACGATCACGAAATTGCGCTGCGGATTCGCTATCTCGATGCCGCGCTCCTTGAAGCGATCCACAATGCGCCGGTTGAATTCACGCTGCACGCCCCAGCGCGCAGTATCGCGACACTGGATCTGGCCGGCCAGCGTGACGCTGGAACCATCGACCGCGTCCACGCCCCACAAGCTGAAGTCGGAGATGATGCCGTCCTTGAACGCATCGTCTTCACGCAGCGACGCCCCGATCTCCTTGAGGGTATCCGATGCCAGGTCCACGTCTTCCCCGAGCGCGATACTCACGCGCACCGCGGCATTGCCAATGCCGCGATTCGTGTTGTTCACCGTCGATACCGAACTGAACGGCACGGTAAACAGCGACCCGTCACCGCCCCGCAAACGCACGGTGCGGATCGACAGATATTCGACCGTCCCCGACACGCCCGCGAGCGTGACCGAGTCGCCCACTTGCATCGCGTTCTCCATCAACAGGAAGATGCCGGTGATCAGGTCCTGCACGAGCTTTTGAGAACCGAAACCCAGCGCTACGCCGAAGATGCTCGCGCTCGCGAGCAACGGCGCCGTGTTCACGCCGATCTCGCTTAACCCGGTCAACACAACGACCATCGCGATCACGATAAACAGCGCGCTACGCATCATGGGCAGCAGCGTGGTAAGACGCGCGGCCCGCAAGCGGTCGCCGCTGTTGGTCCACGTTTCAAGCCGTTGCTCGACCATCACGTTCGCGCCTTCCCACACGATCACGGCGAACGCTGCTGCGACCCCGATCGTGATGAGCGCCGATGCAAGCCGATGACCCACGCCGCCGGATGAGAACAGTGACAGGACGTGAAGCCCCCAGACCTGCAGCAACGTCAGCAAGGTTACGACGACGATCGCCGTCCTCACGACACGCCGCATCAGCGGGTAATAGCGATACGCGTGCTGGTGCACGATCGACTTGCTCGCCAGGTCGTCATCGCCGCCCGCGGTATGAAAGAGCCGGCCTAGCGCACCGAACGCCACAATGGCGACCACGCGCGCCGCCACCAGCACGAGCACCGAGACGCCGAACAGATGAAACAGCGTGCGATAGCCGTTGTGTACATCGAGCGCCCAGACGAACCACAGCGCGAGCACGAAGAACACGGCGAGCCCGGCCCAGACATCGGCGATCCAGTTACCCAGCAGTACGAATGAACGACGCCCCCTGACGCTCTCGCGAATCCACGCAGCCACCGGTACGCGGCACTTGAGGATCACGATAGCGATCAGCACATGCGCGACCAGCGCGACTGCCTTGAGGATGGCATCGTGCGCGGTATCGGTCATGCCCAGCGGCTCCGCAGCCTCAGCGAGCGCCGAGCCCGCTCCCGCCACCCACACGATGCGCACCAGCCAGTCGTGCGCGAAGCGCGCTGCGTCGTCGCTGATCTGGATCAGGCGCAGACCCGGCGCGCGCGGTGCGATGAAGAAATCGGTGGCGATCACAATGCCCCGGCACACCAGGTACACATCGATCAGCGCGGCGACGGAACGGCCTTGCGGCGTCGTGTCGTCGATGAAAATGGACATCAGCACCGCCGCCACGGCCGTGAACACGATCAGCGGCGCCAACGCGAGCAAGCCGTGAAGGACAGCGCTCGGCAACCGCTGCAAGAGCGTCCAGTGACGCGCTGCATGGCGCACGCCACGGGCGGTATCGGTCTTGCGCTCGGCGACCTCGATAGCCGCCTCGTTGCCCGAACGGTCCGCGACGGCCTCGGCGCGAACGGCAGCGCGCTCCTCCTGCGCAAGCTCGGGCTTGGCTGCATCCACGTCCACGATCCCGCGAGCCGCGATCCGCGCGCGCAGCCGGCGCAGCCATCGTGAACTCAGGTATTCCAGCAGCAGTGCGGGTAACAAAGAGATGGAGATCGACCAGATCACCTGGCCGACGAGATCCCGGCCGCTGGCGGTCGCGGTGCGCTGGTGCCACCATCGCATCACCGAGCCGTAGTCGAGCAGCGCAGTAACGGAGCGGCGCAAGCCGCCGCTCAGCTCGACGAGCCAGCCACCCGCCTCATGTGAAATCTGCGACGCCAGACCGTTGCTCGTGAGGGATTTCGCCAGCACGCTCGCGGCGCCCGATGCGCCGCTCGCCGCCGACGCGGTCGCCGTCGCCGGGCTCGCTGAGGCGGCCTGTACGGGCGTTGCAAGCGCTCCAGCAGCCGCGACGGCGCGCAGTGTGTCTTCGATCTGGCTGCGGCGTGCAGGGTCGTTGAGGACCGCCAGCGCGGCGCGCGCCTGTTCGGGGGTCAGCGTGACCGTTGAAGAACCAGGGACTGGATGGGCAGCGCTGGCTGCATTCGCTGCAGGGGCGAGCGTGCTGCTCAGGACGCCAAGAAAAACCAGGACAACGAGAACAATTTTGCGCATGGGCGAGGATGAGGAACTCGGTTAGGAAAACCGCCACGGATGCGCCCGGCCGGCAGCGCGATTGAACCTGCGGTGATCACTCTCAAGCTGGAATGGTTCGTGCATCAAACATCTGATCAAAACTACCGGAATCGCGTATGCATGTCCAAATTACGCGCACTAAACGATCCACGCGACCCATTCGAATGGGCCTTTCCGCTGCAGCGCTGGCGCTGTCGGCGACCGGACTGCTGTTAGCACTTCTCGCGCCCGGGCGAGCCTCCGCCGCGGAGCGCGCCAATCTTGAGCGGGCCGCGAAGCCCATCCCGCCATCGGCTGCAGCAGTGAACAAGCACGTTGACAGCGTTGCACCGCCGGATGAAGGCACCACGTTGCTCCCTGCCAGCGGCGACACCCAGCTTCCCGCGACACCCGATACCCCACGACCGCACTATGGCCGGCCGCCTGCGCATTTGCCGTGATTGTGGATCTTGCACGGCATCGTGAAGTTTAGGGGAATTGTGGTTGCGTGCTTATGTACAACACCAGGTACGTCACTAAGCGCGCGCCTCAGCCACGCGCGGAATATCCGGTTCGAAGAAGACCCAACGCGCTTCGGGAAACGCGCGTTGCAGATCTGCTTCGATCACATTGATAGCATCGACCATCGCGCGGCCGCTGTCGTAATCCACCATCTCCGCTTGCACGGCGACCACGATCTGCTTGCCCCACTGCAGCGTAATCAGGTTGATCACGCGAACAATTTCCGGGCGCGCGCGCAAGTGAGCATCGATAGCCCGGCGCACTTCCGGACTCGCCGATTCACCGACGATCATCGACTTCACCTCGCGGGCGACCAGATACGCGATCACCATGAGCAGCACGCCGACGCCAATCGAACCCGCAGCGTCGTACACAGGATTGCCGGTGATCATGGTCATGAGCACGGCGCAGAACGCGATTGCCAAACCCGCCAGCGCAGCAACGTCTTCGCCTGTGACCACGATCAATTCGGACTCGCGTGTCTCGCGAAACCATCGCCAGAGGGACTTGTTTCCAGACGTCTTGCGAATCTCGCGCAACGCGCCGGCCAGCGAAAACGATTCGAGCACAACCGATACCCCTAGCACGACGAGCGCGACAATCGGGTTACTGACCACTTCATGCCCGGCGATCCGATGCACGCCTTCATACACCGAAAACGCGCCGCCGACGAAGAACAGCAGCAGCGCGACGAGCATGGAATAGAAGTAGATTTCGCGGCCCGAACCGAGCGGATGCAGCACGTCGGCAGGCGCCTGGGAACGCTTGAGTCCGAACAGCAGCAAGAGCTGGTTGCCGCAGTCAGCGGTGGAGTGAATGGCCTCGGCAAACATGGAGCCGGAACCGGTGAACGCGGCCGCGCCAAACTTGCAGACGGCGATGCCAAAGTTGGCTGCGAGCGCGTAAAAAATGGCTTTCGGCGATTCTTCTTTCATCGTGCTCCTGGCGGACGGGGGTCAGGGACGCTCTCGGGAATTCAACCTCGCGGGGTTCCGGCTACAGGCGCGCTATACGACTTCCACGCGGCCCGCTCCATCGACCATTTCTCCAATCACGGCCGCCTGATCAAAGCCGTCCGCGCGGAAGATGGCGAGCACTTCGTCGACTGCCTCGGTCGCGCACGACACCAGCAAGCCGCCTGAAGTCTGCGGGTCGGTGAGCAGATTTCGGGCCACATCGTGCAATGACGACGACAGCGTGATGTCGTGCCCGTAAGCAGTCCAGTTGCGCCCGGATGCGCCGGTGACCACGCCCGCTTTCGCAAACGCCTCGACGCCGGGAAGCCACGGCAAGTCGGCGTATCGCAGGCGTGCAGTGAGCCCGGCGCCGCGGCTGAGTTCCAGCGTGTGACCGAGCAGGCCGAAGCCGGTTACGTCGGTGAGCGCGTGCACGGGGTCGAGTAGAGCCAGATCCGCGCCCGGGCGATTGAGCTTGGTCGTGGCGGCGATCATCGCGGCGTAGCCGGCGGCATCGAGTTGATCCTTCTTTAGCGCCGCCGACAACACGCCCACGCCGAGCGGCTTGCCAAGGATCAGCACGTCGCCGGGGCGAGCCGACGCGTTACGCTTCACGCGCTTCGGATGCACGATCCCAATTGCCGCGAGGCCATAAATGGGCTCGACGGAATCGATTGAATGACCGCCCGCGAGCGGGATGCCTGCTTCGGCGCAGACCGACTCGCCGCCCTTCAGCACGGCCGCGATCACCTCGTGCGGCAGCACGTTGATCGGCATGCCGACGAGCGCGAGCGCGAGGATCGGTTTGCCGCCCATGGCGTAGACATCGGAGAGCGCGTTGGTCGCGGCAATACGGCCGAAGTCGAACGGGTCATCGACAATCGGCATGAAGAAGTCGGTGGTGGCAACAATCGCCTGCTCATCGTTCAAACGATAAACCGCCGCGTCGTCGGCGGTGTCGTTGCCGACCAGCAAGTCGGGGAAAAACGGCAATGGAACGCTGCGTTTCAACAAGTCGGCAAGGACGCCCGGCGCGATCTTGCAACCGCAGCCGCCACCGTGGGACAGGCTGGTCAGTCGGGGCGACGGGGTTGAATTCAGCTTGAGATCAGTCATTCGCGGTTATCCGGCAAAGTGGCGTGTGGCCGATATTATCGTGCTTGTTGCCTGAGAACGTGGTGACCCGCGAGTCGCGCTTGCCGATTCAGGCGTAACTCGCATAAAGCATGAAGGCGCCGTTCACGCGGTACACTTCACGTCACGGTCTGATGCCGTGTTTCAATATCCGTCAACCGCTCTGTGCCATCTACTGCTATCCGCATGAAATCCTGCATGAAATCTGGACCTCTCGTATTCGGCTTGATCCTCTGCGCATCGATCGTTCAATTCAGTCACGCGCAGACAACGAAAACGCCCGGTCCTTTGAAAGAAGACTACGCGTACCTGACCCGCATGCACGTGCCTGACCCGGTGATCCGCTGCGTGGCCGCGTTTGATCGATGGGTCGCCATGACGCCCAAGTACGACACGTTCATCGTCCCGGACCGGCGCGTGCTGCGCGCCAAGGTCGACAACGACACCACCATCTTTAGTGCGGTCAACCCCATACCCGTAGACGAGGTCATCGCCATGCGCGCGTTCGCCAAAGTCCGCGGAAAGTCGCAATGGACGCGTGTAGACAGCCGCTGCGGCGTGCGCGAAGGCCGTGTGGTCGGCGTGTCGCTGACCCCAAATGTAAGGCCGCAGATCGTTCGGTAACAGCGCCGGAGGCGAAAGGCTTCAGCGCCTTTCGCGAATATTTCCAATCATACTTTTCCTTACAAACGCAAACGGCTTGTCATTTATCTAATTGCTAAATTGATTTCACGGATTTCACTTGGAGAAACCGATGAAACGATTAGCAATTCTTGCCACGCTCGCAGTACTCCTCGGCAGCACTCTTGGCGGTTGTATCGTCGTACCGGATGGCGGTGGATACCATCATCACGACTACGGCCGTTATTAAGCATGCTGCCAAGCGTGGCTTAGCTGGATAGAGCTTCAAACCAAACAACAAGCGCGAAGGAAACCAACATGTTGACACTCAAAAAAAGCTTGGCAGTCGCATCGCTCGCGGTGGCGGCAGCAACGAGTCTCGGCTTCACCACTACAGCGTCCGCCGACGAACACTTCCGTCCCGGCTATGTTCATGTAGACAGTCGTGGCTGGCATGGCGACCGGTATTACGATGGGCATCGCTACTGGGAACGGCGCGAGTGGGAACGCCATCACGCGCCGCGTAATTACGGCCCTCCGCATCGTTACTATTGATCGTTGAGCGGCTGCGTTTGCAGGCCTTAACAGGCCTTAAAAGCGAAAAAGCCAGGGACGTCCCTGGCTTTTTCGTTTTCGGCCGGCTTAAAGCAGCGCGCCTTGATCACGCGCTGGCAGTCTCACGCCATTTGCGGGTATCGCGTAACGGCGGCGCACCGAACAGGCGGCTGTACTCGCGGCTGAATTGCGATGCGCTCTCATACCCCACGCGATGCGCCGCTGTTGCTGCATCGGTCATGTCGATCATCATCAGGCGGCGCGCTTCCTGAAGCCGCAACTGCTTCTGGTATTGAAGCGGGCTCATCGCCGTGACGGCCTTGAAATGATGATGCAGCGACGACACGCTCATATGCACGTCGCGAGCAATCGACTCCACGCGCAACGGCTGATCGAAATGCTGACGCAGCAGCATGATCGCCTTTGCAATGCGCTGCGTCTGGCTGTCCTGCAGCGCAATCTGGCGCAAGCGCGCGCCGGGACCGTTCATCAGCAGCCGATACAAAATCTCGCGCTTGACCAGCGGCGCGAGGATCGGAATGTCCTCGGGCGTGTCGAGCAGGCGCAGCAAGCGCAACACGGCATCCATCAGCGACGTGCCGAGGCGGTTCACATAAAGACCGCGCGAAGCGTCCGCGGGCGTCGACGGCGGCAGGCTTTCGTCGCGGATCAGCTTGGTGATTTCCTCGACATCGAGGTCAAGCCGCATGCCTAAGTACGGCTTGTCCTCGGTCGCGCCGGTCACCTGCCCCATCACCGGCAGATCCACCGATGAAACCAGATAATGCATGGGGTCGTACACATACAGTTCGTCGCCCACCATGATCCGCTTCGATCCTTGCGCGATCACGCCAAGCGCCGGCGTCTGGATGCCGTGACTCGGGCCGCCGCAATGCACGATCCGATGCAGGAACAAACCGTGCACCGCCGTCTGGCATGTACCGGTGGTATCCGCCGTGAAGCGATCCAGCAACGCGACAAGATCGAGCCGGGCGTGATCGAGGCCTGGATCAAGCGGCGCGGAGGCAGCATCACCATTGACAGCGTGATCAGTGTGGTTCGTAGAGTCGATGGCGGAATCCGCCGTCTCATTCAGGGCCATGATTCGCAGATAGTGAGTTTGCTCGGCTGTTGCCCGGAAACGGCCACAGTCATGCAAGGATGGAGAAGAGTTGCCGTCTGTCAGGTGCCGACCGGATGCCATTCAGCTTCCATTCAAAATGCTAATGGCGATCAATCGCGCATTGCCGGCGAATGGCATCCAGCTTACTCGCGCCCGCGTGTTTTCGCCCAGCGCTACACACGGCGTTTGCAGGATCGGGCAATGATCCGACAGGATCAGGCTAGCCACGCTTCGCGGCACAGGCAGATACTGCTTCATCGCGGCGATGCTGAAACACCGAACGGGCGTTCGGTTGTTCGGTCGCGAAGCGGCCAGCGTAAAGCTTACAGGCCGCTAGTTCAGGATGAATTCTAAGGGACCCAGCATGCGTAACAGAAAATTCGGCAATACCGGCTTGTTCGTTTCGGAATTGTGCCTCGGTACGATGACATTCGGCGAAGGCGGCATGTGGACCAATATTGGCGGCCTGAAACAGGCGGACGCGGACAAACTCGTGGGCCGCGCGCTGGACGCGGGCATCAACTTCATCGATACCGCCGACGTCTATGCCGACGGTACATCGGAGATCATGACCGGCCAGGCGCTTAAAAACCTGAAAGTGCCGCGAGAAAACGTGGTGGTTGCCACCAAGATCCACGGCGAAACCGGCACGAAGGGCATCAACTCGCGTGGTGCGTCGCGGTATCACATTATCGACGGCGTGAAGGCGAGCCTGAAACGGCTGCAACTCGATCACATCGATTTGTATCAGCTGCATGGCTTCGATACCGCCACGCCTATCGAAGAAGCGCTGCGTGCACTCGATAACCTCGTGCAGCACGGTCATGTTCGGTACATCGGCGTATCGAACTGGGCAGCGTGGCAGATCGCCAAGGCGCTTGGCATTTCGGAGCGGCTCGGCCTGGCGCGTTTCGAGTCGCTGCAGGCGTATTACACGATTGCCGGACGCGACCTCGAACGTGAAATCATCCCGATGCTGAAGAGCGAGAACGTCGGCCTGATGGTCTGGAGTCCGCTTGCCGGCGGTCTGCTGAGCGGCAAATACAAGCGCGACGGCAGTTCAGCGGAACCGGGCCGGCGCACGAACTTCTCGTTTCCGCCGGTGAACATGGATCGTGCATTTGATTGCATCGATGCCATGACCAAAATGGCCGAAGCCAAGGGCGTGACCGTGGCGCAAATCGCGCTCGCGTGGCTGCTGCATCAGAAGGCGGTGACGAGCGTGATTGTCGGGGCGAAGCGGATCGAGCAACTCGACGACAATATCGCGGCGACGCAAGTGAAGCTGAACGACGACGAACTCGCCGCACTCGACGAAGTCAGCCAACTTGCCAGCGAATATCCGGGCTGGATGTTTGCACGTCAGGGCGAATATCGCTTGATGCAATTGAAGGAATCGAGCGGGGAATAGCCGGTTGTTTAGTTAGCCACGTGTTGAAGCGGCAAGGTCATGAGCACCGACTCGTGATACTTGCCGTCTATTTTTAGCGAACGCGGTTCACGCGCGTACTCGACGAACCCGACCGAGCGATACAGCCGTTGCGCCGCTTCGTTGTGCGGCGCAACCGTCAGTTGGACTTCCTCCACCACCGTGCGTGCGTGGCTCAGGACGGCTTGCACGAGAGCAAGTGCCAATCCGGTCCCGCGCGCTGCCGGGCGCACGTACATGCCCACCAGCGAGCCCTTGTGCCGCTGTTTGGCGCCTTGCTGTACCACCAGTCCGGCGACGCCGGCCAGTTCGCTGCCGTTTTCGCTTCCGTTGTTCAAAAAACCGCCGAACACGGCAGAATTCACGATCCGCTGCTCGAACCACGCAAGTGGTTGCTCGGCTTCGTCTTCCCATGCCGATCCGAAACCATCGGGGTGCCGGGCGAGACCTTCGAGCCTGATATCGCGATATGCGCTGGCATCGGAGGCAGTGAGACGGCGGATGGTGAATGGCATGGACATGAGAACCTTGAGCGGTGACTGGGCGCGCGGGAACGCTGGTAAAAGCGCCAGTTTCGCACGCACGGCGCGCCCGCTCCAAGCCGGATTGCCCAAGCCATCGGCCTAGATGATCGGCTTGCCGCCCGTCACCGCGATCGTCGCGCCGGAGATGTAACTCCCTTCATCCGATGCCAGCAGCACATATGCCGCCGCCAGTTCGGCCGGCTGCCCGGGGCGTTTCATCGGCACTTGCGAGCCGAAATTCCTGACCTGCTCGGGTTTCATCGTCGATGGAATCAGCGGTGTCCAGATCGGCCCCGGCGCCACGCCGTTCGCGCGGATGCCCTTCTCCGCCAGCAACTGCGCGAGGCCACCCGTAAAGTTCTGGATAGCGCCCTTCGTGGTGGCATACGCGATCAATCCGGGATTCGGACTATCCGCGTTCACCGACGTCGTGTTGACAATCGCGCTGCCCGGTTGCATGTGCGGCACGGCGGCTTTCGTGATGCGGAACATCGCGCCGATATTCGTCGAAAAGGTCTTGTCCCATTCTTCGTCGCTGATGTCCTCGAGGCTGTCGTAGACCATCTGGTAAGCGGCATTGTTGACGAGCACATCGATGCGCCCGAACGACTCCACGGTCTTCGCGACCAGTTCGCGGCAAAACGCGTGGTCAGTGATATCGCCGGGCAGCAGCAGCGATTTCCGGCCCGCTTCCTCGACCCAGCGAGCGGTTTCCTTCGCGTCCTCGTGCTCGTTCAGATAGGCGATGGCGACGTCCGCGCCTTCCCGGGCGAACGCGATCGCCACCGCGCGGCCGATGCCGCTGTCCGCGCCGGTGATCAACGCAATCTTGCCGTCAAGCTTGCCCGAACCCTTGTAGGTTTTCTCGCCGTGATCGGGCGCGGGATTCATCGGCGCGCTATGGCCGGGTTGCGCGTCCTGCTGCTGGTCCGGGAAGGGTGGTTTGGGATAGGAAATCTGGGCCATGGCGGTCTCACAGAAAACGATTGATGGAAGACCAGGATTCAGCAAGCAGCGGACCCAAGGAAAGATGACCATTTCGCGGGTTTCGCTAATGGCGCGCGTTCGTAGCCAAAACCTTTATCCGCATTCCAGATATAGCCTATCCACGTTATCGCGTTGCGCGATACCCGACAGTGCGCAAGACTGTGTCCACAAAATCAACGCGCATTCAGGAGACATTCATGCGTACACAAGTCGGCATTATTGGCGCGGGTCCTGCGGGCCTCCTGCTCTCCCATCTTCTCCATCTTCGCGGCATTGAATCGGTCGTGCTCGAGGCACGCAGCCGCGGCGATATTGAATCCACCATCCGTGCAGGCGTTCTCGAACAAGGCACGATGGACCTGCTGAACGAGGCGGGACTCGGCGCACGGATGCTGGCCGAAGGCGCGGTGCATCACGGCTTCGAACTCGCGTTCGAAGGGCAACGAAAGCGCATTGCACTGACCGAGCTCACTGGCCATTCGATCACCGTCTACGCTCAGCACGAAGTCATCAAGGATCTGGTCGCCGCGCGGGTGGCAGCCGACGGCGCGTTGAAATTCGGCGTCACCGACGTGTCGTTACACGACTTCGACGATGGCGCCGGCACTACCCGTCCCAGCATCCGCTACAGACACGAAGGGTTCGAGCACGAACTGGAGTGCGACTTCATTATTGGCTGCGACGGCTCGCAAGGTGTTGCACGCGGGTCGATGCCCCAGGCAGGGAGGCACGACTATCAGCGCATTTATCCGTTCGGCTGGTTCGGGATCCTGGTCGAAGCGCCGCCTTCGGCGCACGAGTTGATTTACGCTCGCCACGATCGCGGTTTTGCGCTTATCAGCACCCGCTCGCCGAATGTGCAGCGCATGTACTTCCAATGCGACCCGAAAGAATCAGTCGATGCCTGGTCCGACGACCGCATCTGGTCAGAACTCCATGCACGCGTCGACACGCTCGATGGCTGGCAGATCACTGAGGGGCGGATTTTCCAGAAGAATATTGTCGGCATGCGCAGCTTTGTCTCCACGCCGATGCAATCCGGCAAGCTGTTCCTCGCCGGCGACGCCGCGCACATTGTCCCGCCCACCGGCGCAAAGGGTATGAATTTAGCGGTATCCGACGTTCGTATCCTCACCGTCGCCTTGCAGGCGTTCTACGAAGAAGGGACGAGCGACAAGCTGGATCGCTACACCGAAACTGCGCTAAAGCGCGTCTGGCGCGCGGAGCATTTTTCGTGGTGGATGACCCGGATGCTGCACAAGCTCGACGACACCTCGCCATTCGAACAACGCCTGCAAGTGGCCGAGCTCGAACACGTGACTACCTCACGCGCCGCCGCCACGGCGCTGGCCGAAAATTACGTCGGCAGCGTCGCGGTTTAGTTGGCGAGTAGCGGCGCGCTAAGCGGCTTAGTGGTAACGCCGCTTAGCCACGGTGGCAGCGTTTTTCGCGCTGGTTAAAGCACCGCCACAACCCGGATATCGCCTTCGATAGACGGCACGACCTGCCCGCCCACGCGCCGAAAGGTTATCGACACGGTCTTGTCGCCGACCCGCAACTCACCAATCTCCAGCCAGTCGATACCATCGGGCAACTGCGGCCGGTCGATACGCACCTCCTGCCGCTCGGCATCGATCGTGACCCCGAGACAAGCCTCGAGGATCATGAACGGCGACCCGGCTGCCCAGGCTTGCGGCAGACACGCGACCGGATAGCCGATCGGCCGCTCGCCACGTTGCCGGGTGAAGCCGCAGAACAGCTCGGGCAAACGCATGTCGAACGTGACCGCCGCTTCGAACAATGCCTGCAACAAGCGCACCGCGCCGCTGCGGTCACCGTAGCGCGCGAGTCCGCGAGCGCACATGGCGCTGTCGTGCGGCCAAACGGAGCCGTTGTGATACGACATCGGATTAAACCGCGGCTGGCCTGCCGCCAGCGTACGGACGCCCCAGCCGGTGTTGAACAAGGTCGACTCAAGCTGGCGCGCGACTGCTTCACCGCGGCTGCGCTCGACGAGATCGAAGGCCAGCAAGTGTCCCGCATTCGATGCCAACACCTTGCACAACTCGCCCTTGCCATCGAGCGCAATCCCGTAGAACTCCGACTCGGGCATCCAGAACATGGTTTCCACGCGCTCACGGATGTTTTGCGCGCGTTGCTCGAAGTCCGTCGCCTGATCCGGTGCGTTGCGCTGCCTTGCGAAGCGCGCCATGGTGGCGAACGCGGTGGATGCATAGGCCTGAACCTCAACGAGTGAGATTGGCCCGATGGGGAAACTGCCGTCGGCGTGAAACACGGAGTCGCCGCTGTCTTTCCAGCCTTGGTTGGCAAGCCCCGCTTCGGTTGCGCGCTGATAGCTCAGCAGGCCGAATTCGTTCTTGTCGCAATGACGCGCGATCCATTGCGCCGCGAGTTGCAGCGCGGGCCACAATTCATCGATCAGCGCCGCGTCACCCGTGCGCTCGGCGTACGCGCCGGCCAGCGCGACGAACAGCGGCGTGCTGTCGACCCCGCCGTAGTACATCGCAAACGGCACTTCGCCCGTCGCAGCCATTTCGCTATTGCGGGTCTCGTGCATGATCTTGCCGACTTCCGCATCACGAAATGCGGAGTCCTCCCGCGCCTGATGCGCCGCGAGAAAGCGCAGCACGCCACGAGCAAGAGACGGATCGATCCACAACATTTGCAGCGACGTAATGATGGCGTCGCGGCCGAAAGCCGTGGAAAACCAAGGAATACCCGCGTACGGATACGGTCCCGTTTCAAGATCAGTCGTCAGCAAACCAAGATCGGCGAGCGAACGATCGATCCATTCGCTGAACAGCGGATTGCTCGAGCGCACGCGTGCCACTGAACGCCGCCGCTCGCGCATGCGCCGGTGGGCATCGACAAGCGCCTCGCGAATCGCCGGCCGCCCCGATTCCGGCGCACATTCGGCGCCTTCCTCCGCGATCTTCTTGCTTTCCGCGCTGGCATCGCTCAACGCGTGGGTAACGGCCGTGATCGACAAATAGATCGACATGGCGGTTTCCGACTGGATTCGCAGTACGTAATCCGCGCGATTGACCGAGAGCGAATGCGGCGCAGGCGAAAACTGGATGCGCGCGGTCCGCTCGACTTCGTCCAGACCCGTATAGCGCAATACGACCTCGCCGTTTTCGATGCACGGTTCGCGCATGGTTCCGCGTTTCGGGCGCGTGGAGCCGCGCACCTCGAACATGTCGTGGAAGTCGGCGGCGAAGTTGATGGAAAGCGGCACGGTGGCTGGTTCCGTGCCGTAGTTGGTCAACACAATGGCTTCGTGCAGCACGTGCCGCGACAACACGCGGCGGCGCTCGACGTGGATCACACCCTCAGGCGTGCTCGCCCCGCCAATGAGCGGTAGCGGCCGGTTGGTCAAATGCGCGGTAAACACGGCGTTGTCGCTCGACACGCTGCCCGACAGAAGCGACGGCGAACGCCCGCCGAAGGTCAGGCGCAACTGCGACAACACGCGGGTGTCATTCACGAAAAGACCGTCGTCATTACCGCGAATGTCGCCATTCGCGTCGTTGACCACGAAGGTATTGCCGGCCTTGAGCACAAACTGACGCTCGTTCGCGTAATTCGTATGTTCAGTTGCGATAAACGCGCCGTCCGTGTTTGTTTCGGGCGTCGACGGAGGAACCTCAAGAACGCCGGCCGTGCTGCGGATCGGGTCGGGCATGTCGTCATGAGCGGGGCCATGGGCAGATTCGCGAGCGATGTCACTGGGCTGCTGGTCGCTGAGTGCCTGCTTTGCTTGCTGTTGTTCCTTCGTTTCCATTACACCTTCCTGAAAGAGTTGCCTGGACACCCGGCCGATTGTACGGCCAGAGCCTGCGGATCAAATTTTTGCGGACCCGAGGCAAGCGCAACGCGGAGCCGCTATCATCGACCGTTTTTCGACCGACGTTCACCCAACCGGTTCTCCCCGCCGCATGTCTTTTCCTCACATCGACTTACTGTATTCAGCATCCGGCCTGGCCGTCGGCTTCCTCGTGGGCCTGACCGGAGTAGGCGGCGGCTCGCTGATGACGCCGCTGCTCGTGCTCCTGTTCGGCATCCACCCGGCCACCGCGGTCGGCACGGACTTGCTCTACGCGGCCGCGACCAAGACCGCCGGCACGCTGGTCCACGGCATCAAGGGTTCCGTGGACTGGCGCATCACCGGCCGGCTCGCGGCGGGAAGCATCCCCGCGGCAGCCATCACCCTGCTCCTGCTTAACCGGTACGGTTTGAACACACCCGCCGCCGCCCGGGTGATCCAGCTCGTCCTTGGCTACGCGCTGCTGGTGACCGCCGTCTCGCTCGTGTTCCGTCCGCAGCTTGCGCGCCTGGCCTACAAGACCGGCATGGCCCGCGAAGCCAGCGGCAAGCCGGGGACTGCGAGCCGTGAGACCCGCACCGTGGCCTGGACCGTACTCACCGGCGCGATCCTGGGTGTACTCGTTTCAATCACCTCGGTCGGCGCGGGCGCCATTGGCGTGACCGTTCTGTTGCTGCTCTACCCGCGTTTGCCGACTGCGCGGATAGTCGGATCGGACATTGCGCATGCGGTTCCGCTTACGCTCATTGCAGGGACCGGCCACTGGCTGCTCGGTTCCGTCAACTGGGACCTGCTGCTGTCCCTGCTCGTGGGTTCGCTGCCAGGGATCGTGCTGGGCAGCATGCTTTCCTCCCGGGCGCCGGAGGTACTGCTGCGAAACGTGCTGGCGGCCACCCTGGTGATTGTTGGCGTAAAACTGGTTCTCAGTTGATTCTCGGGCAGTTCGAACGATAGTAGTCGCCCAGCGTGACGCTTTCCAGTCGACCGAACGGCATAGGGGTCCTGGACGAGCCGTTTTTGGGCGCATAGGCCGTTTGGTCAGCTATCGGAAAGCGCTAGGTTTCGGGCAAGATTCAGGTGGACGGAAGGGGCTCAAGCAATCCGCAAAGGGCGATGCGCAGACGCTCCACCATGGCGGCCCGTTACCATCGCGTGCTCGTGCATTGCTTTGATTCGCGGGTTTGATTCAAAATAGTCCGCGACAATTGAGCCGCATTTGTTGAGACCTATTATTTAGTCACCTCAATAAGCATATTGTTTAGCCACATCATTGTTTCGCTACGTCATTAAGCGTTGTTTAGCCGCCAGACATCCAGGAGCTGCGATGAGCCACACTGAGGATCCCCGCGACGAATCACCCGCGTCCGACCTGCCTCAAGATCCCGCCCGTCGGCGCCTGCTTGTGGCCGGCGTCGGCTTGGCAGGCCTGACCGGATTGTCGCTAAGCGGCTGCAATCTCTTTGACTCGCGCCCGGCTACTCCTAAGACCGCTGCTGACATTGCACTCGACCGAACGCTGCAGGCACGTGTCCGTCATATCGTGGTGATCTACGCGGAGAATCGCAGCTTCAGCAATCTTTGGGGTAACTATCCCGGCGTGCAATATCCGCTGGAGGCCGTGCCTGCGTCGCGCTACGTGCAGCTTGACCGCGACGGCCGTACGCCCATGCCTGTCCTGCCGAAAATCTGGGGCGGCCTCGTGCCGCAAGCGCAAGAAGTGGACGGCAGGCGCTACATGATTTCGGAGAAACAGATTGATGGCGTGCCGAACGGACCGTTTCATCTCGTCGACGCTGAGGGACAGCCGCTGCCCAACGGCGTGATTACGCGCGATCTCGTGCATCGTTTTTATCAGAACCAGATGCAGATCAACGCGGGCCGCAATAACCAGTTCGCCGCATGGGGCGATTCCGGCGGCCTGGTCATGGGGCATTACCGCAATTCCGCTGAATCGCTGAAGCTCTGGAACATCGCCCAGAATAACGTGCTGTGCGACAATTTCTTTATGGCCGCGTTCGGCGGGTCCTGGCTCAATCATATTTATCTGATTTCAGCGCAAGCCCCGTTTTATCCGGACGCACAGAACGGCCCCGCGAAAAAGCTCCTGTCCGTTGTAGATGGCGGCGATCCGCTGGGCACGCGGCTGAAGCTCGCGGCTGATTCACCGGCATCGGCGCTGGACGGCCCCCCGTCCTACGTCAACGACGGCGCGCTCACAGCCGACGGCTATGCCGTCAACACCATGGCGCCGCCGTATCAGCCGAGCAATGTTCGCCCTGCGGAAGGCGGCGATCCGGCGCTGGCGGACCCATCGAACTATCGCGTGCTGCCGGCGCAGACTTACGCGACCATCGGCGACCGCTTGTCGGACAAAGGCGTGGACTGGGCGTGGTACAGCGGCGGCTGGGACTATGCGCTCACGCATCGCGACACCGGCATGGTTCCCGATTTCCAGTATCACCATCAACCGTTCAATTATTTCCGCAGCTTCGCGCCCGGCACGCAGGCTCGCACGCAACATCTGCGCGACGCGGGTCTGGGTGACGATCCGTCGACGAACAAACTCATCGCGGATATTGACGCGGGGCGCCTGCCGGCTGTGACCTTCTATAAACCGCAGGGCAATCTGAACATGCATGCGGGTTACGCCGATGTCGAATCGGGTGACCGGCATCTCGCCAACCTGGTCGAGCGAATCCAGCGCGGGCCGCAATGGGAAAACACGGTCGTGATCATCACGCACGACGAGAACGGCGGCTGGTGGGATCACGTGCCGCCGCCGAAAGGGGATCGATGGGGACCGGGGTCGCGCATTCCGGCCCTGGTGATTGCGCCGTTCGCGAAGAAAGGGGTGGTTGACCATACGGTGTATGACACGAACTCGATCCTGCGCTTTATCACGCGCGTCCACGACCTGGTGCCACTTGACGGTGTTGTCGCGCGCGACCGTGCATTTGCGGCAAATGGCGAAGCGCCGCTAGGGGACATGATAGCGACGCTCGATCTCGCTTGAGCCGCGCATACGTCAGGGTGGCGGACGGTTGAATCGCATACGCCCCGGCAGCAAATGCCTCGGCCGCGAGCGCCGCGACCGTGAAGGCCTTGGCCGTGAAATGCCCGGGCGACGAACCGCTCACTACCACGCGCCGCTGCAAGGAACGTAGGCAGTGCAACTGGAAAGGGATCGCCAAGCGAACGCCGCACACCCGCTAAGACACCCGCGAGCCGTCGATCCGGCCCGCACGGGCGTCGGCGGCATCTGACGCTTCCTCGCGCCATTCGCGCCGCGAGCGCAGCATCTTGCGCACCGCGAGCCGCGCCATCTTGAGATAGCCGAATGGCCGCGGATCGGCCAGCATGCTCAGCGCCCTCGCATAGTCCAATGTCAGGCCGGGCGTCCAGGCCATGGTGGCCGCGCGCTTGCGGATCTGCGCCGCGACCCATAACTCCGGCGTGACGATCAGGCGCAGGAACGCGCGCCAACCGGTATCGCGGCCATCGAATGTCCCCACCGCCCCTTCGAGCGCCGCTTCCAGCGCCTTGGAAACCGTGCTCGAACAATTCCGGTACGTGAGGTTGTACGTCGGATCCTGCCGATATTTGTCCCAGAACGCCTGCAGCCGGTCCGGCCGGTAATTGCGAATGCGCACACGGGTCGTGGATTCGCACCAAGCCTTCGATTCCGTCGCGTAATCCGGCTGGAATGTGCCCGGCACGTTGTTCTCGCGAGTCGCGCGCAAGAGGCGCCCGAACTCATCCGGCGAACGGTCGATTTCGACGCCCGGATATAGGCTGATGTAAATGCCCTCGGGCGACTCAAGCGCCGCGTGGCCCGTCGAGATGACGCCGTTGGCATCGACGGCCGCAATGTAGCGGTCCACGATCAGGCGCCGGTTGGCCTGCGCCCGCGCGGACCCGACCGGCGTCCACACATGCACGGTCAGCGCTTTTTCATCGGCGGCGGGAGGGCCGTCCCATTCGAACGGGCTGTCCGCTTCAGTCGCCACCGCGCCGGCGGCAGCCTTTGCGGTGGCGGATTTTTCGGCGAGGGTGGGATCGGCGATGACGTCATCGGAGAGCGACAGCGCCTTCTCGTTTTCAGGCGGCAGGGTTTCCATGCGGCGCACGCGAAACGCGATCCACAGCATGTTCCAGCCGCCGAACGCGAGTCCAAGCCCAATTGCGTAAGGCGCGGTGCCAACGTAATGCGTGGGATACGGTTCGAAGAAAAATACAGCGAGCAGGATCTCGACAATGGCCAATGCCAGCACGATCCTCCATCGGCTATAACGCACCACGATGGCCGACACGCTTTGCAGCAGGCCATCGGCGAGAAAAAGCGTGCCGAAGATCATCGACAGAACGAAGTTGCCGTGATGATTGCCCGCCATGATCAGCAGCGCGGCGAGCGTGAACGCGCCGCCTTTCACGTAACGCAGCGTGCGCTGGCCGCCCACGCCAATATGGGCAACGGCGAGCGTCGCGAGACCTTCAATGAGCAGCAGCCAGGCGAAGACGTGAATAGGAAAATACAGTACGCCGTCGAGGGCATCGATAAACACCGATACCCCGATCACCAGCCAGATGCCTCCGGCCACGGCAAGCGTGACCCATCGGCGGCGCAAATAGTCCACGCCCAGCAGAAACAGCACGAGTTGGATCATGACGTCACCTGTAAGAACGCGACCTCGCCATGATAAAAGCGCTGCCGCGTTACGCCAACGGGATTCGAACGACTGTGCGCTCGCCTTGGTTCGAACTGACCGCTAACTCGAGACCACCACTCAAGCCGGTTCCACCCAGGCCCGCGCAGCGATTTCCAGCAGATAACCGTAATGCAGTGCGCCGACAGGAACGACAGCCCGAGCAGGTTTCCAGTCACCGAAATGACGCGCGTAGATTTCGTTGAAGGTCTTCCAGTGATCCACGCCGACGAGATAAACCGTCACTTCGATCACGTCCTTCAACCCCGCGCCGGCCGCCGCCAGCACCGTGCTGACGTTATCGAGCGCCTGTTGGGCCTGTTGTTCGAACGGCAAGTCGCCGGTGTGGGTGCCGTCGGGACGCATCGGCAATTGTCCGGATACACAAACAAGATTGCCCGCGCGGGTCGCGTGGCTGTAATGGCCGGCGGGAATGGGCAGGCCTGGCGCGTTGATGAGTTCAATAGGCATATAAGCGTTCAGGAAATGGAAGAAAACAAACGGCAGCATACGTCGTGCGCATCAAAGCACCAACCGTCCGGCGATGAAATCGAGGAAGGCTTTCGCGCGCCCCGCCATGGAGGCGCTCTGGTAAAACACCGCGCTGATTGGCTGCCGGACATCGAGCAGAACGGGGTCCATCACGGTCTGCAGGCGTCCGCTGGTTACATCGGCGTTGGTCATGTACGCAGCCAGCGACACAATGCCGCCGCCGGCCAGCGCAAGTTGCCGCATGGTCTCGCCACTCGATGCCGCAATGTCCGGCACGATCCGGAAGCGCCCGCCCGCGTCGCGGTTTTCGGTGTCGTCATCGATTAAAGGCCAGTCGTTCAGGCTATCGGGCGCTGTAAAACCAATCAGCCGATGCCGCCGCAACTCAGCCACCGTGCGTGGCTCCCCGTGTTCAGCCAGATATCCCGGGCTCGCCAGGATGCGCACCCGGCTGCTCCCAAGCGAACGTGCGTGCAACGTGGAATCCTGCAAAGCACCAATCCGGATCGCGATATCCACGCGTTGCTCCATCAAGTCGACAATCCGCTCATTGCTGCTCAGCTCCAGCACAATCTCCGGATACGCGGCGGCGAACGCCTGAACATGCGGCACGATGCAATGGAGCACGAAAGGTGACGCTGCATCGACCCGCAGCCGCCCCGCCGGACGCTCGCGTTGCCGGGCGATCGACTCCTCGGCATCTTCCATCGCGGTGAGGATGGCGCGGGCGCGCACAAGAAAGAGTTCGCCTTCGTCGGTGAGTTGCAAACGGCGCGTCGTGCGCCGCACCAGCGTAGCGTCCAGTTTGTGCTCCAGCCGCGTCAGTGCCCGGCTAACGCCCGACACGGTTTGCTGCAATGCCTCGGCGGCCGCTGTGATCGAACCGCTGTCGATCACGGTGACAAACGCCAGCAATTCTTCGGTCGTCGTTTTCATCTATTCATTGTTGATTCTGAATCAAGATTGATTTGAGACTAACACTGTTTCTGCGAAAGTCGAAGACGCGGATACTGCATGCATCGACTCAAATCCATATGACTTACCTGGAGAACGGACATGAAGATTTTCGTCACTGGCGCAGGCGGTTTTATCGGCGGCTCGATTGCAGCGCGCCTGGTTCGCGACGGCCATCAGGTCAGCGGCCTCATTCGTCGCCCGGAACAGGCGGACGAACTCAAGACGCTGGGCATTGAACCCGTCATCGGCGGCCTGGACGACCGGAAATTGCTGATTGCGCAGGCGAAAGCAGCCGATGGTGTCATCAATGCCGCCAGCAGCGACCATCGCGGTGCGGTCGAGGCATTAATCGAAGGACTCGAAGGTTCGAACAAACCGCTGCTGCACACGAGCGGCTCAAGCATTGTCGGCGATGCGTCCGGTGGCGAAGGAACGGACAAGATCTATTACGAAGACGCGCTGCCCGAACCGACCGCCGATAAAGCCGCGCGCGTGGCCATCGATACCCTCGTGCTCGGCGCTGCCAAACGCGGCGTGCGCGCTTCCGTGCTGTGCAACACGCTGATCTACGGCCACGGCGCCATGGCCAACGCGAAGAGCGTGCAGTTGCCGCGTCTGCTTTCCCAGGCGCAAAAAAGCGGCATCGTGCGGCACGTGGGGCCGGGACGCAATATCTGGTCGAACGTGCATATTGACGATGTCGCCGATCTCTACGCGCGTGCGCTTGAAAAATCGCCGGCTGGCACGTTCTATTTCGTCGAAAGCGGCGAAGCGGCTTTCCGCGATATGACGGCGGCGATGGCTAAAGCGCTCGGCCTCGGCGCGCCGCAAGACTGGCCGCTCGAAGAAGCCAAGAAAGAATGGGGCTACGAAATGGCGTCGTACGGGCTGGGATCGAATAGCCGGGTGCGTGGCAAGCACGCGCGGGAACTGCTGGGCTGGGAACCGAAGCGGACGTCGGTGACTGACTGGATCAGCAACGAGATGTTGCAGACGAGCTAACCGGTACGTTCAAGCGGCGCGGGCTGGGTATAAGAATCCTCGCCCGCGCCCACGCTCATTTAAACGCTTGCACAAACTCTTCGATCTCGCCCGCCGGCATGCCCGATTGCACAGCGGCGGCGCGGATTTGCTGCCACGTGGTGGGATCGATGGGAACGCCGTTCGCGTTGAGATCGGCCCGCCGCGCCTGTTCCGGCTCGCCCGGCACCATGATCCTCTCAGTACCCTCGGCCAGCGGCGACGCCTTCACCCATTCGACGAACGCATCGGCTTCAGCCTGCGCGTTGGGGGCATCGAAGGCATTCGGATCGACGATCACCGATGTCATGCAATTGATGATCGCGTTCGTCGTCCCCAGCGTGTCCGCGTGCGTGGTGAATCCGCCCGACAGCGCGCCGCCGAAAATCTCGCACATCGCGGCGAGGCCGTACCCTTTATGCGCGCCCATCGCCGTGAGCGAACCAAACGGTGCTTCATGCATGACTTTCGGTTCGACGGTCGGCACGCCTGCATGGTCGATCAGGTAGCCGGGCGCGACCTTCACGCCCTTGTTAAAGGCCACGCGCGTCTTGCCGTAAGCGATCCCCGCGGTCGCAAAGTCGAGCAACAGCGGCGTGTTGCCTTCGCGCGGAAACGCGGCGCAAAACGGGTTCGTGCCAAAGCGCCGGTCGATCCCCCCAAACGGCGCAACCAGCGGATCACCTGCCACGTTGACGAAGTGAAACGACACAAGGCCGGCTGCCGCGCACTGCTCCGCCCAATGCCCAATACGCCCAATGTGATGCGCATTGCGCAAACCGACCGCGCACACGCCGAGCTTTTTCGCCCGCTCGATACCGAGTTCCATCGCTTCAAACGCCACGACCTGGCCGAAGCCCTTGCGGCCATCGATCGTCAGCACCGCGCCAACATCGCGGACAACTTCAGCGTGCGTATTGAGCTGCAATTCGTTGTCCGCGAGCGACGCCATATAGCGCGGAATCATGCCGACGCCGTGCGAATCGTGTCCCGACAAATTCGCCATCACCAAATGATCGGCGACCAGTTGCGCTTCGCGCGGCGTGCTGCCGGCGTGGGTCCATATCGCGCTGACAAACGCGTGCAAGGTTTCCGGGGCGATGCGCGATTCGCGCGTGGTTTCAGTGCTCATGCGACTGTGTCTCCAATATAAGAATGACTGCGGTTCAGGCGAACCGGCGCGCTGGTTCGTCACCATACCGCTCAAACTAAAACGGCGCGCAAAAGCTGCGCGCCGTCTAAAAAAGTCAGGATGGGGCTCCCGCCATCAAGGCGTCGCCGCGATCACCTCGGCCACCGTTGCCGTGAGTTTCTTCGCGAAAGGCACATGCAGGAATTCGTTCGGACCGTGCGCATTCGACCTCGGTCCCAGCACGCCGCATACCATGAACTGCGAACGCGGAAAGCCTTCCTGCAATGTGTTCATCAACGGAATGGTGCCGCCCTGACCAAGGAACGCAACATCCGCGCCGAAATGCCGGCGCGACGCGTCATTGAGCGCGTCACCCAGCCACGGCGACAGGTCGGGCGCGCTCCAGCCGGTTGCTTCGCCGCGCTCGGGCTTGAACGTAACCTTTGCGTTGTAGGGCGGATCGGCTTCGAGCATGGCCTTCAGTTCGGCAAGCGCTTTCGTGGCTTCGACGAGCGGCGGCAGGCGCAACGACAACTTGAACGCGGTACGCGGGCGCAGCACGTTGCCCGCATTGATCAGCGACGGCAGCCCTTCAGCCCCGGTCACCGCCAGCGACGGCCGCCACGTGGAATCAAGCAGCGCTTCACGCGGGTCCGTGGTGACGGGCAACACCGTGCCGCCATTCTGGCCGCAGGTCCACGGGAGTTTCTTCCATACGTCGTCGCCGAGAATGCGGGCCGTTGCTTCCGCTTCGCTCAAGCGGCGCGACGGGATATCGCAATGAAAACCCTTCGGCAGCAGGTTGCCGGTGCTGGAATCCTCAAGCCGTTCCAGCAGCTGGCGCATGATGCGAAACGTGGACGGCGCAATGCCGCCGTTCGTGCCGGAGTGAATGCCTTCATCGAGCACTTGCACTTCCAGGTCGCCCGCAACCAGGCCGCGCAGCGACGTTGTCAGCCAGAGCTGATCGTAGTTGCCTGCACCGGAATCGAGGCAAATCACGAGGCTCACATTGCCGAGCCGCTCACGCAATGCATCGATATACGGCAGCAAGTCGTAGCTGCCCGATTCTTCACACGTTTCGATAATGCCAACGCAACGCGGCCGTTCAATGCCTTGCGCATCGAGCGCGGCGATCGCGCTGATTGAAGAGTACGTGGCGTATCCGTCGTCCGCGCCGCCGCGTCCGTAGAGTTTGCCGTCTTCATACTTGGGCGACCACGGACCGAGATCACGACGCCAGCCGTCGAACTCAGGCTGTTTGTCGAGATGGCCGTAAAGGACGATGGTGTCGCTGCTGTTCGAACGCGTAGCCGGGGCTTCGAAAAAGATCACGGGCGTTCGATTGGGTAAGCGGATGATTTCCACTTTCAGGCCACGAACGGGTTGCCGTTCAGCCCATTGCGCAGCGTCCGTAATCACGCGTTCGATAAACCCGTTGCCAGCCCAATCGAGGTCGAACATCGGGCTCTTGGCGGGCACCGCGATGTAGTCGGTGAGCGCGGGGAGAATTTCGTCGTCCCACTTCCGGTCGATGAATTCGCGCAATGCCTCACGGTCGATGCGTTGTATTTCTTGAGTTATATCGTCTGAGCTCATGACGGGCGTCCCGGCCGTTTAAATGTCAATGATAGCCGTGTTTAGCGGCAATTCGAATGCACAGTTTCTCATGGGCGACGTATTGCGCGTGCGGCTTTTCACCTTTGGAAGCAAGTGCGGCGGCCGTTTCGAAAGCATGAAGCCCGCGTGGATCAACTGTGAAAATCGCACGTACGTGCTGTGGAAACACGCTGCTCAAGCGGCGGAAAAAGCGCTATGGGCGACGTCCCGGTATGCTTGTGGCCCCATCAAAATCAGGAGCCTCCTTATGTCCGTTTCAATGTATCGCGCGACCGTTCCCGTTTTCATCCGCAGCCTCGATGTGCTCGCTTCCCTGCTCGACAAAGCCGCCGCCCACGCAAAAGAAAAAGGCTTGAGCGACACCGACATCACGAGCGCACGGCTATTCGACGACATGCTGCCGTTCGCGGCGCAAGTCCAGCGCGCAAGCGATACATCGAAGGCATCGGCGGAACGTTTGTCAGGCGTCGCCGCGCCCCGCTTCGAAGACACCGAAACGACCTTCGCGGAACTGCGGGAGCGCATTCTGAAGACGACGGCGTACCTGAAAGGTATCGACGCCACAACGTTTGACGGCGCCGACACGCGTGTCGTGACCATCAAGCAAAAGGGTTTCGAGCTGAATTTCAGCGGTGCAGAGTATTTGTTCCAGTTCGGGCTGGCGAACTTCTATTTCCATATTGTCACGGCTTACGACATCCTCCGGCACCTCGGGGTACCGGTAGGAAAGCTCGATTTTCTCGGGCCGCTCCAGCCCGCGTAATCGAGCGTAGTCCGGCCTGGTCCGGGTCAGGTCCGCGCGGCGATCTGCTTCTGCCAGCTGGCCAGGATGCGTCGTGCGAGCACGTTGTAATCGCCGCCGAAGTGATGATCGCCTGTGGTCTTCACCACTTCGATGCCTGTCTGCGTCAGCGCGGGACAGAGCGTGTCTTCCTCGGCCGCGCCGTAGATACACTGCACAATCGATGGCGGCAGTTTCGCCAGTTCGGGCCGAACTTTAAACGCGTCCTTGCTGGCCGGCATGCCAAGCCAGCCGGTGACGCGGATCTGGAAATCGGCATCGGGTGAAAAACCCATCAACGATACAAACGACACTTTCGCGCGCACCGAATCCGGCAGCCGGTTGTAGGCGAAAGGCATCACGTCCGCGCCGAACGAATAGCCGATCAGCGCAACGTGCTCAGAATGCCAGCGCGCGCTGTAAGCCTGGATCACGCGTGCAAGGTCGTGGGCAGTCTGCTCAGGCGTCTTCGCGCTCCAGAAATAACGCAAGCTGTCGATGCCGATCACCGATACCCCATCCTTCTGCAACGACTCCGCGATGGTTTTATCGAGATCGCGCCAGCCGCCGTCGCCGGAAATCACAATGGCAAGCAGGTTCGTCGGATGCGCGGCGGGCAGTTCCACGAGCGGCAAATCCGATACGTCTTCGTCGCGGAGTTGCTCCACCTTCAGATGCGGCGTGGCGAGCGCGAGCAGCGCATCGGCCTGTGAGCTAGTGGCGGGCTGCGTGGTTTTATCGAAGAAACCGGGGAGACCCTTCGCGTGCGTGATGGTCGGATCGGGCGGGCACAGGTTGAAACGCGCGTCCAGTTGCGGATCGGAATTCAAAGCAAGTGCGCCCGCGACTGTATTGTCCGGCGCCTGGGCCAGGATCTTCGTGGCCAGCACACCGCCTTGGCCCGTGCCCATCAGGATTGGCGAGAAATATCGGCTCGATTGCACTTCGCGTTCAAGCTGATGGCTGACCGACTCGGCATCGCCCACCAGGTTGTGGCAAGTCTCCTTCTCCGCTGGCAACTTCGCCGCGTAACGCGCCGTGTCGACGCCAACCACCATCGCGCCATTTTTGGCCAATGCCTCGGCGGTTTGCGTGTCGGCGGGGGTCCAGTTTCTGTCGGAGAACAGCACGACAAAACCGCGCATCGAACCGGTGGGTTTCGTGAATGTCACGTCGCCATAGCGGCCGCCCGGCAAGGTGCCGGCATGGGCCATTTCATGCGCCATTGAGACCGACAACAGCAAAACAACCGCCAACTTCTTGAAGAAAATCATGAACGCCAGCCTCCCGCCAGCAACGAGAGATCTGCGAGTGTGAAAAACACGCCGACCGAGCCGGATGCCGCGAGATAACGCGGTTCCCAGCGTGGCTGGAACTTGCTCTTGAAACCGCGCAAGCCCCGGAAATTATAGAAACGTCCGCCAAACCGCCAAACCAGGCCAGCCAGCCGATGCCACGGCGAAGCAAGCGGTGTCGGCTGCATGCCGGACAACGGCGCAATGCCCAGGCTCAAGGTCTGGAACCCGGCCTGCTTCAAATGCAGCGCGAGCTTCGTGAACAGGTATTCCATCGCGTACGGCGACGCGTCGGGCACATGCCGCATCACGCCGACCGTGGCTTCGGTATTCAGGTCGGTTGTCATGAACGTGACGAACGCGACCGGCTTGCCTTCCTGGCGCACCAGCAACACCGACTGCGCAGCGAGGTAATCGTCGGTGAAGGCCGCTACCGAAAAGCTCTTTTCCCGCGCTTCGCGGCTGCCGAGCCACGCGTTTGATATCTCGCGCAGGACCGGCATGGCGACAGGCACGTGCTGGCTATCGATGACTTCGACGTCGAAACCATCACGTTCACCACGCTTCAGCGCGTATCGCAAATGAGCGCGATGCGAGCCCTTCAGGTCGAAATCTTCCAGCACCACATGCGCCTCCTCGCCGAGTTTCATCAGCGTGAGACCGGCATCGAGGTAAAGCGGAAGTGCGTCGGCGCGAACCTGATAGAACGCGGCGCGACCATTGTGCGCGTGCGCCATTTCCACGAAGCGGCGGATCAGCTCCGCCCATTCGCGGCGCGGCCCGACCGGATCGTGCAACGCGGCCCAGGTGCGGCCGTGTTTCGCGTACATCAGGAACGCCTCGCGCGAGGTCGAGAAGAGGAAACTCTTGTCGCCCATCATCGCGAGGCCGGCGTCGCTGCGTTCCTGCGCGCGGAAAATGCGCGCGGCATCGAGCAAGTCTTGCGGCGCGGGTTTCTCGAAGCGGCCGGCCGCCGGACGCAGTAACTGCCACACGGCGAACAGCGCCGCGAACAAACCCGCCGCGAGCGTCGCGCGCAACGCGCGCGGCGCGCGTTCGTCGAAGGCGAATTGCCACCAGAGGTCGCGGCTGTAATTGACATCGCGAAAAGCGAACAACATGATCCAGACCGCCAGCCCGATCACGATGCCCACCGACACCAGCCAGCTCGCCGTGAAGCGCTCAGCCAGCAGCGACGAGCGCCGGTTAAAGCGGTCGCGGGTAGCGAGCAACAACGTGATCAGCATCGCGAGCACGCCGGTTTCGACAAACGCCAGCCCCTTTGCCATCGACAACGCCAGGTTGGCCACGGCGAGCGTGATGGCGAGCCACCAGGCGGCATCGAGACGACGCAGCAAACCGCGCGCAACGAACAGCAGAACGACGCCCAGCACGCTTCCCAGCAGTTGCGAGCTTTCGAGCACCCACAACGGCAACACGGCTTGCAGCGCCTCGATCCGTTTGCCGAACGCGGGCGTGGCGCCGGAAATCACGAGCATGCCGCCGACCACGAAGGTCACCACGCTCAGGAACACAGGCGCGAGCTGCGACACATTCGATGGATTCAAAAACGCGAAACGTCCCTTGAGCGCGCGGCCTTCGAAAGCCGCCAGGACGAACGTGGCGGCGATCAAGGGCAGGCCGAAATAGATCGCGCGATAGGCGAGCAGCGCAGCCAGCATCTCGGGGGTATTCACGCTGCCGCCGAGCGCGAACACCATCGCAGCCTCGAACACGCCGACACCGCCGGGCGTGTGGCCGATCATGCCGAGCAGCATGGCCGCGGAAAACACCGTCAGGAATTCGCCGAAGCCCACTTGGGCGTGCGGCAGCACGGCCCACAGCGCGAGCGCTGCGGCGCATACATCAAGGGCGGCGAGCAAGAGCTGCGCAACCAGGTCGCGACGTGCCGGAATGGTGAAAGCAAGCCAGCCCCAGCGCGTTTGCAGGGTCCGGGGAGCGGCGCGGCACAGCACGATCATGACCGCGAAACCGATCAGGACCGCGCCGCCGCTGACTCGCAAGATATCCGCCGATGCATGCAGCATGGCGGCCAAGGTATTGGCGGCGCACACCATGCCGATCGCTGTCATCAACGCCAGCGCGAGCGCCAGCGTGACGCTCGTGAACACCGTCAGGCGGCCGACCTGCGCGGTCGTGACACCTGCGACGCCATACACGCGGCAGCGCACCGCGCCGCCGGTCAGCGCGCCGAAACCGGTCGCGTTGCCCAGTGCGGAAGCGACTGTCGAGCCGACCCACAGCACCGAACGGGGCACTTTGACGTCGAGGTAGCGCAGGCCGACGGCGTCGCGGCCAGCCAATGCCACATAACTCAGCACGGTGGCGGCAAGCGCCCCAGCCCACGCTTCGAAGCGAAGCGCGCGCAATTCGTGAACGACCGTTTTATAGTCGACGGCGTGCGACAGATGCTGGAACACCACCAGCAGCAACGCACACACGATCAGCGCCAAAACAGGCGCGGTGAACCGCTGTAATCGCCACGCTTTCGACCAACGAAGCAGCGATTCCAACAACGGGTTTGAACTGACACTATTTCTGCGAGACATGCTGATTACCGGACTTGCTTCAACGCCTTCTGGCCTTGCGGCTTGTAGGCGTTTTGTTGGTTCTTGGTTCTGATCGGCAGATGCCGGGACCGTTTCGCGTCTATCCGACGCTCACTCAGATTTCAGAATCCTGAATAGAACGTTACGGTTAGCAACGGCTGTATAACGGCGTAGGTTGACGGGACTTAAGAAAAGTGTGCGAGTCTATGCCGTTCGGACAAGTCCAGCAGCGGTTTTGCACCCGCTTTTCACAGATTTCGGCGGTTTTCTTCACACCTGATCGGGCGAGCGGTTAGCATCTTGGCTCCGATGCACGCCCCCGGGAACACCCTCAGGCGCGGCATTTATCATCGATAAAAGGTTCTACCGTATGAAAACGCAACGCCTCGCCGCCGCCGTGACCCTTTCTGTCGCCGTCTTCGCCCTGAGCGCCTGTGTGACCCAATACGATTCGCTGATCAAGACAGTGCCCGTCGGCTCGGGGACATCGAAGCTCAAGACGCTGCCGTTCGTGGCCTGCGTCAAAGCGAAATGGGCCGCGCGGCCGTTGAAGACCGGCGAGTATTCGCCGAACCAGGACGGCGATGTAATCACCGTGCACGGCGCGAACGGCCAGACCATGTTGCTGATCGACGCAGAACCATCGGCGAACGGGACGGGATATACAATTTACGGCGATATCGTGGGCGCGTCAGTCTACGTGGCCGACGCCCACAAATGCGACTAAACGACGCGGGACTGAATCAGCTCGCCGCGCCCTTGAGATCGGTGTAAGCCTTGTGCGTGCCCACGATGCGCCCGATCAGATAACCATCCGACGCGCACGCATTCACCCGCTTGTCGCCATTCCACACGATCTTGTACTGCTCGTCCTGCAAACGGATGGCTGACGGATCGAACTGGGGCGGCGGCGCACTGGCGGTCTTGCCGCCGTCGCGCACCTGCTCCATCACGAGGCGATTCCACGTGTAGGCGTAGCCATATTCGACACCGTCGGCAAACGCGTCCAGATCGCAGACCTGCTTGGGCGGCGTAATGGAGACTTCCGTATGGTAGCCAGCAGGCCCGCCGACTTCGATGCTTTGCGCGGCGGGCGCGCCGGAGGCATCGACCTGCGCTGAACGTCGTGCCGCGGGTTGCAGTTTGGCGGCGACCACCGGCGCGACGCTTGACGCGGGCTGCGCGCTGCTGGCGTTGTCGTTGGGAGGCAAGGGCGCACAGGCGCCAAGAAAGAGAATAGATGCGGCGATGCAAACGCCAGGAGCCTTCAAATAGGTGGTGAAAATCACGCTTTTGCTGTCCGTCTCAAAATAAACCGAGCACTACCTTAACATTTTGAGACGAGCGCGTAGATTGTGCCGATTTTAGGAAGGGTGTCGGACGGTAACGACACTCCAAAAAACAAGGGCCATGCCGGCGCTGAGATCCGGAACGGCCCTGATGCTTCTCTATCGATTTTTTTCAGAATGAAACGGCGCGCAGCTTCAGGACTCGCCAAGCGACCACGCTTGTTCGCGGTTCGCGCGCCGATTCTTGTTTATGCTCAAGCCGCTTTTAACGGATGCTCGCTGAGATAAGTGCGCAGCGCGTTGTTCATGCGCGTTTGCCAGCCTTCGCCCGTCGCGCGGAAGGCCGCAATCACATCCGCGTCATAACGCACGCTGACCTGCTCCTTCCGATGCTCTTTCGGAGGGCGTCCCATGCGACGTTCGGCCATCACTTCCGGCAACGGGCGCAACGCCTTCATCTCTTGCGTCGACAGCGACTCCGCGTCGGGGTCAGCGGCAATACCGCGATTGATCGCGGCTTCTTCTTCCGCCGTGTTTCGCCTCAATTTAATTTTGCTCATAGTCGTGTATCTCCCGGTTATTTGCTTTTCGAAAGCTGATAACCCGCATGGTGTCGTCACGGGGTGTGAACGCCACGAAGTACAACCGGCCGCAATATCTCCCAAGCCTTGATACCGATCTTCACCGTAGTCACGGCGGGTATCGGTCGTAGTCAACAGGCTCGACCAGTCAAGATGAACTGCATCGACCAGCGAGACGCCGTGCTTTTGCAAGTTAGCGGCGTCTTTCACGCGATCGAATGCAATTTCCATCCACTTATTGTAGATGCATAAAGCAGTGCTGCACAACTACTTTTTGTAGCTACTGAAATTAACCGTCCGGCCTGCAGTCCCGTCCGTGTCCAAACGAAAAGGCCGCCTGCGCAATGCAAAGCGGCCTCTTGAACCGGCGCCTGTCTTCAGAACGCTTCCGGCGCTTCAGCTAGCCAACTGCTCAAGCCCCCTCCTCCAGCACCAGCAAGTTTTCATGCGAGAACCCAAGTGCCACAGGTTGTCCGCGTTCCGGTAGACGCCGATTCGGGTCGTTGAAGACATCGAGGGAAATCACGGACTGGTCCACGCGTGTTCTGATCCGCACCACGGCGCCAAGGAAATTGACCTCCTCCACGGTAGCTGCAAGCGTATTGCGACCGTTCGCCGGGGCTTCGAGCACGATCGCCTCCGGGCGCACGGCGAGCATCCGCTGCTTGCCGGCATCGCCGGAATTGAGTGCGTGCGACGTTCGCAACTCCTGGCCGCCAACCACGATCTTCCCGCTTGCCGGATCCACCACCTGCCCCGATAGCAAGTTCAACGTTCCGACAAACGACGCCACGAACCGCGTACGCGGAAAGTTATAGATCTCTGACGGTGTGCCGATCTGCTCCACGCGCCCTTCGTTCATCACCACGATCCGGTCAGAAATCGACAGCGCCTCTTCCTGATCGTGCGTCACGAAAATCGAAGTAATGCCCAGTTCGCGCTGCAGGCTGCGAATGTCCTCACGCAACGAAACGCGAATCTTTGCATCCAGAGCCGAGAGCGGTTCGTCGAGCAACAGCACCTGCGGTTTGTTGGCCAGTGCGCGCGCAAGTGCCACCCGTTGCTGCTGACCACCCGACATTTGCCACGGATACCGATCGGCCAAGTGAGGCAGCTTGATCAGCTCGAGCATTTCCTTCACGCGCCCTTTGATCTCTGCCTGCGGCCGCCCCAGCACCTTCAGCCCGAAGCCGATGTTGTCCGCCACCGTCATGTTCGGAAACAGCGCGTACGACTGGAACACCATGCCGACCTTGCGTTGCCGCGTGCGCACATGGGTGACGTCACGACCGGCGAGCTTGATCGTACCGCGCGTGGGCGTTTCAAAGCCGGCGATCATCCGTAGCACCGTCGTTTTGCCGCAACCCGACGGCCCGAGGAAGGTGATGAATTCGCCGCGTTCGATTTGCATATCGAACTGATGCAGCACTGTGTTCGTACCGAACGTCTTGGAAAGGTTTTCGATCTCGAGAAGTGCCATGACAAGCCTGCCCTTTAAATTTTTTGTCCGGCGAGAGCGCGCGCCGAGCCGAAGACCTGAATAAGCCCCATCGAGGCCCACGTAATAGCAAATGCGATGATCGCGAGCGCCGACGGTTCATACGCCCGGTTCGCGCCAATCAGCTGCAGATACGGCCCGAACGCCGGACGGTTGAGCAAGCTCGCCAGCGTGAATTCGCCGATGACCACCGCGAAGGTCAGGAACGCGCCCGACAGGATCCCGGAGCGCACATTCGGAAAGATGATCTTGAAGAGGATCGTCGGCCAGTTCGCCCCGAGGCATTCCGCGGCTTCGGTGAGCGAGCGGACATCGACGGCACGCAGGCCTGCGTCGACGGAGCGGTACATGTAGGGCAAACACAGCGTGACGTACCCGCACATCAGCAGGAAATCGGTCGCGCGTTCATTCCCGGTGAGCGGCAGGAACGAACTGCTGTTGTAGATATGCAGATAGCCGAACACGATCACGATAGCGGGAATCACCAGCGGCAGCAGCGTGATGAACTCGATCAGCGGACGCAGCTTCGGCAAGCGCAACTGCACCCAATAGGCGGTCGGGACAACCAGCAGCACGCCAAGCACGATGGCGAACACGCCCATCATGATCGAGTAGCCGAACGACGCCTGGAAATGAGGATCGGTCAGGACAACGCGGTAAGCGTCGAAGCTGTATTCACCGCGCCGCATCTTCAAGCTGAAATCCACGGTGGCCGCGAGCGGCAGCAGGAAGTACAGCGCGCCAACGATCATGGCGATCCAGGCGCCAGCCCGCGTTTGGGCCCGTACCTTGTTGTCCGGTGCCGGATTGGCTGTGGTAATGCTGCTCATCGACGGCCCCTTTCAGCGCGTGAGCGCAACCAGATATAACCACCGTTGGACAAGCCGGTCACCAGCACCATGCCGAGCGCGAGCGCATAACCGAGATTTTCGTTGTGCAGCACGTCGCCGCGAATCTGCGCATACAGCACGATCGGCACGATGTTGAGCGAGCTGCCCGTGAGCGCATATGCTGTTGCCACCGCGCCGAACGCATTCGCGAACAGCAGCAGCGTGGCGCCGAGTACGCTCGGCCAGAGAACGGGCAGCGCGACGAACATCCAGTAATGGTAAGCACTGCCGCCCAGACAATCGCAGGCCTCGCGCCATTCGCGCTTCAGGCCATCGAGCGCGGGCGTGATGATGAGAACCATCAGCGGAATCTGGAAGTACAGGTAGGTCAGCGTCAGCCCCGTGAAGCTCAGGATGCTGAAGCCTGTTGAATACAGGTTGATGCCAACGTACTTCTTCAGCAGCACCGTGACGAGCCCGACGCGCCCTAACGTGCAGATGAACGCAAACGCGAGCGGCACGCCCGCGAAGTTCGACGCCACGCCGGAAAACGTCATCAAAGTCGGGCGAATCCACACCGGCAGCTTGCCCTGCACAGCGGCCCACGCCAGCAGGAGTCCGAGTACGCCACCGCCTAACGCCGATGCCGCGCTGACCTTGAAACTGATCCAGTACGCGTCGAGCACGCTGGGTTGCAGCAACTGGCGGAAATTCTCAAGCGTGAAATGGCCTTGCGGGTCCTGGAATGCCCCGACCATCAGCCATGCAGTGGGCAGCAACAAGAACAAGACGGCAAACGCAAAAAACGGTAAGACGCCGAGATAATTCCATGCGGGCGACACGCGTCGCGCCGCCTTCATGCCGGGACCGAGCGACGGGTTCGACTGACCCTCGCGCTCCTCATGTCCGGACATGGGCGTGGCGATCTTCGATGAAGTGCTCATGATGTCGCTCTTGACTGACAGGCCGCGCTGGAGAAAAGCACAAAGCGCGAACCGGAAGGTTAGCCGGACGTGAAGTCCGGCTAACCGTGCACTACGTTACCTCGTGTACCAATCGTGTACGGCTCAGGCAGTTACTTCACGTTGGCGCCAACCACTTGATCCCACTGCTTCGTGATGAGCGCCTTCGAAGCGTTTTGCTCGTCGAGCGTCGGGAACACCACGTTCTTGTAGGCCGACGGCGGCGGCAGCTTGGCGAGCAGCGCTGCCGGGATCTTCTTGTTCGCTTCGAGATCCTTGAAGCGGATCGGATGACAGTAGCCGGTGAGCCAGCCAATCTGGCCTTCGTCCGAGTACAGGTATTCCATCCACAGCTTCGCAGCATTCGGGTGCGGTGCATAAGCGCTGATACCCTGCACGTAGACGCCGGCCACCACGCCCGTCTTCGGCACGACTACGGCCACCTTCGGATTGCCCTTCAGCGTATCGCGATCGGCCAGCGCGTTGTAGTCCCAGCGCACAATGATCGGCGTGGTGCCCTGCGCCAGCGACGCGGCCTTGCCGATCACCGGCACGAAGTTGCCGTTCTTGTTCAATGTGCTGAAGAAGCTCAAGCCCGCAGCGCCCGCCTTCGATGCATCGCCCTTGCTTTGCGACAGACCGGCTGCATACACAGCTTGAATGGCCTGGTTAGCGGAGCGCGGGTCGCCCGCGAGCGCAACTGCATTCTTGTAGTCGGACTTGAGCAGGTCGGCCCAATCAGCCGGGACCTTGTCGATCATGTCGGTGTTCACTTCAAACGCCAGCACGCCGTAGTAATCACCGTACCAATAGCCGTCCTTCTCCTTGGCCGAATCCGGAATGCTTGCCCACGTCGACACCTTGTAGGGCTGCAGCAAGCCGGCGGCCTGTGCCGTCGGTCCAAACGACAAGCCGACGTCGATCACGTCCGGCGCCTGCGGTCCCGTGTTGCCCTTGTTCGCCTTGATGGCTTCTACTTCGTCGCCCGAACCAGCGTCCGGATTCAGCTCGTTCACCGTGATGCCGTACTTCGCCTTGAAGCCTTCGATCAACGCGCCATAACCGCACCAGTCGTGCGGCAATGCGATCGTGGTCAACTGGCCTTCCTTCTTCGCAGCAGCGATAAGGGACGCCGGCGGCGCCGCCACGGCCTGCCCCGCCACCGCGGTCAGGGCGGCGATAGCGGCCGTGATGGATGCCCGGCCGCTCAAGCGGCGAAATGTGGAGGTCACTCGCAACCCGTCTTGATTCATGATGTTTCCATCCTCTGCCTTCGTGCTTACGTTTTTGGAAAGTTGCGTGCTGCGTCCATGCTGCATAGTCCGAAACTTGTTTTTTAATGCGCACTCACATTTGACGCGCACGCGACTCTGGCGGCCAAATGTTTAAGAACGATGACGACGGTGAAAAAGACAGCAATTCAGGACTCGTTTCAGGCACTGCGGGAGGTCGAAGGGAACTATCCGCGAGTGTGACGGAGAGACTAAGATCAAATACCCAAATTCGCAAGTATCCAAAAAAATGCAACCTTGGCAGCGCCAGTTCTTGTTAGTCTTTCACTGGATTTTCGAGTAACTGAACTAACGCACGGCGCTCAGCAGCCAATTAATATTGGCGACACACGGGCGACACATTGTCCGCTCACAAAGCCTTAGGCTGCCTAACTGGATCAGCGTGGATCGGCAGTTTGCAACTGCGCTTGCAACTTCATCAGCCAGCGTGTGCTCGTTTTCACTAATATCCATTCGACTTGAACGCTCGGGAATACAGCATGTGGCAGGAAGATCGTCATCAGAGAATTCGCGCGCTGCTCGCTACGCTTGAACGCGTGTCGACCGAGCGCATCATGGCCGAGCTCGGTGTGTCGCGCGAGACGGTCAGGCGCGATCTGGTAGATCTGGAAGCATTGGGTGAATTGCGGCGGGTACATGGCGGCGTGACGCGTCCGGCTGACGAAGCGCCGATCGCCGAGCGCAGCCATACACACGTCAAGTCAAAGAACGCCATCGCGCGGGCCGCCACGGCGCTGGTCAGCAGTGGACAAACCTTGTTCATCGATGCCGGCACGACCACCGCCATCCTGGCCGAAGAACTCGCGAAGCTGGCTAACCTGACCATCATCACGAACTCCATCGACGTCGCCCAGAAGATGCGGGCGACCGGCGAAAAGACCGAGTCAAGCAACGAGATCATCCTGCTAGGCGGCTCCATCAGCGACCGGGCATTCGCCACGGTGGGCGGCACGACGGTCTCCGAAATCCTCAGGTATCGCGCTGACGTGGCGTTGCTCTCGCCGGTCGCCATCGATCACCGGCATGGTGCGACCAACTTCGATCACGCGGAAACCGAAGTAGCCCGTGCGATGGTTGCGCACGCCGACCGGGTCGTGATCCTGGCCGACTACAGCAAGATCGGACAGTGCAGCAGGATTGCGTTCTGCCCGATCAATCGCGTGGATATCCTGATCACCAACAAGAAAGGCGCCGAAGGTCCGGCGCTGCTGTCACTGCGCAAGAAGCTGCCGCAAGTGATTCTGGCTTAGCGTTTTAGACGCCGTCGTTTAAACGCCGTCATTCCCGTAGGTGGCGTCGAGCACCCGGCGGCGCAAGCGCGTGTCGCGCAACGCGCCGGCTGCGTCGAGCACCGGATAGGCCGTCGAGCAGAACAGCGAGTTGAGGCGCTTGAGGTCGCTGATGATGTCGAGATGCAACGCACTGGTTTCAATGCTGCGAGCGCTCTGCCCGGCCAGCCGATCCAGGTGCGCATACGAATAACTGCGCTCGAGATCGCGAAACCGTTCCTTCTCGGCCAGCAAGCGCTCGGCGCTGCGCAAGTCGCTATTAAGAAATACGCTCAGGCCGAGTTGCAAGGTCAGGATCACGCGCGAATGCAGGTCTTCCAGCTCGCTCAGACCCTCGGGCGAAAACGCGAGCCGGTGCGTAATCTTCTTCTCAAGGATATTGGTCACCACCCGCTCGATGATGTCCCCAGCATGCTCCAGGTTGATCGTCAGCGTAATGATGTCGGTCCAGCGCCGGCTATCCGCTTCGTCAAGCTGCTCACGCGAGATGCGCGCCAGATAGGTCTTTACCGCTGCATAGAGCTGATCGACGTCGTCGTCCATGCGGATGGTCGAGCGTGCCTTGACCGGGTCGTTGGCCCGCATCATGTCGAGCAGGTTGTCGAGCATGGTACGGATGATGTCGCCTATGCGAAGCGCTTCGCGCGCGGCGTTCGCCAGCGCAAGCGTGGGCGTGGAGAGCGCGACAGGATCCAGATACAGCGGCCGTAGTTCCGGGTTCGCTTCGGGCCGGTCCGGCAGCAGCCGGATACACAGGCGCGAGACCGGATCGATCAGCGGCATGCACGCTACGCAGCGCACCAGGTTGTATAGAAGATGGAATGTGATCACCGCCTCGCGCGGATACGGGATCAACGCGCCAATGCCTTGTGCGATCCACGGCGCGAACGGCAGCACGATCAATGCACCGGCCAGCTTGAACAGCACGTTACCGAGCGCGAGACGGCGGCCGGCCGGGTTTTGTCCCAGCGTGCCGATCACGGCCAGGAGGCCGCTACCCAGGTTAGCCCCAATCACGAGGCACACCGCCACCTTCAGCGAGATCACGCCCGAGGACGCCAGCGTCGCCGTCAGCAGGACCGCCGCAAGACTGGAGTAGGAGATCATGGCGAAGGCCGCCCCTACCAGCGTGTCGAGCATGGAGTCACCCGTCAGCGCGCCGAACATGACCTTCACGCCCTCGCCCTGCATCACGGGCTGCGCGGCCTCCACGATCAGGTGCAGCGCCAGCAGGATCAGCCCCAGCCCGATAACCGTGCGCCCCACCTGGCCCGTGCGAGTCTGTTTGAACGACAGGAATGCGATCACGCCGCCGAGCAGCAGGATGGGCGACAGCCACGAGAGATCGAGCGTGAGCACGCGCGACATCAGTGCGGTGCCGACATCTGCGCCGAGCATGATCGCGAGTCCCGGAGCGAGCGGCAACAGGCCTTGCGCCGCGAACGACGAAGCCAGCACCGCGGTCGCATTGCTGCTCTGGACCAGACTCGTCACGCACAAGCCTGCGCCGAACGCCCGGAAGCGGCTGTTCGCACTGCGTCCCAACACGCGCCGCAATTCAGCGCCGAAGACCCGCAGGATGCCGGTCCGGACAATATGCGTGCCCCACACGAGCAACGCGACGCCCGACAAAATATTCAAGAGGATCAACATGTGGCTACGTCCGTTGTTCGTTCCGACTGTACTGCCATCCGTGCCATGATGCCACGCAAATGAGTTGTACAATTTTGCATTGTTGTACTTTTGGGTATTTAAAGCTAGGATCTAATCGGCCTGGGTAGCCTGCGCCCGGCAGTATGGTCCGGCGACCTGATTACCCACCGCTTACCTGCTATTTACCTGCTTTTCACCTGCAATCAAGGGCTATACGGATGAGTCGTACTCTGGCGCTGTTCGATCTGGATCACACATTGCTACCGCTGGACAGCGATCAGTCGTGGGCTCGCTTCTACGCCACGCTGGGTTTCGAGGGCAGTGCCGACCACGCGCAGGAAATCGATGCGTACTATCAGCAGTACGTCGCCGGCACGCTCAACATGGATGAGTACCTGGACCTGACGCTTGCACCGCTCGCGCGTCATCCGCGAGCGCAGCTTGACGCGTGGCATGCGGCATTCATGAAGACGGTGATCGAACCGGCTATCCGCCCTGAAGCGATTGCGCTGCTGCGCCGCCATCTTGAGGCGGGGCACATGTGCTGCATCGTTACGGCGACCAATGTGTTCATCACCGCGCCCATTGCAAAGGCGCTCGGCGTTGAGCATCTGCTGGCAATCGACCTGGGCACTGAAGGCGATGATCCGCTCGGACGTTACACCGGGCGCTCGGTGGGTGTGGTGACATTCCGCGAAGGCAAGATTGTCCGCACCGAGCAATGGCTGGCTTCGCAGGGACTGAAACTCACCGATTTCGAGGCAAGCTATTTCTATAGTGATTCCGTCAACGACGTCCCGCTAATGGAACGTGTCACGCATCCGGTTGCAACCAACCCCGATGCGAAATTGCGAGCGATTGCAGCCGAGCGCGACTGGCCGGTCATCGAGCTATTCGCGTAGGGTTTTTGTTTGCCCGAGGCGTCAGGGCGGGTTCCCGCAGACACCCCGCAAGCACGCGGTTTCGTCGAACCTCGCCCTATTCTCTAAACGCTTCACTTGGCGTAGCATCCGCGCATTCCTCTGATAATCATATAAACGAGACATGGCCCTGATCGCGCGCAATCTGCTTGGCATCGCCGTACTGCTGCTCATCGCTTTCATCTTCTCCACCAATCGCCGCGGCATTCGCCTGCGCACCATCGTGCCTGCACTGCTGGTGCAGGTGGGCATTGGCGCCTTCATCCTGTTCGTTCCTTTCGGCAAGAACGTACTCTCCGCGGCGGCGGCGGGGGTAAATCATGTACTCGGCTACGGCAACGCAGGCATTGAGTTCCTGTTCGGCGGCCTGGTCCAGTCAAAGATGTTCGACCTCTTCGGCAGCGGCGGTTTCGTCTTCGCCGTTCGCGTGCTGCCTGTCATCATCTTCGTGACCGCACTGATCTCAGTGCTCTATTACCTCGGCATCATGCGATGGATCGTGATCGTGCTCGGTACGATCTTCCAGAAGCTGCTCGGGGTATCGAAGATCGAATCGTTCTCGGCCGTCACCACCATCTTCCTCGGTCAAAGCGAAATGCCGGCGGTCGTGAAGCCGTTCGCACGCGACATGACCAGCGCGGAATTGTTCGCCGTCATGTCGAGCGGCATGGCTGCAGTCGCGGGCTCGGTGCTCGCAGGGTATGCCGGTCTCGGCGTGAAGGTCGAATACCTGCTTGCTGCGTCGTTCATGGCCGTACCGGGCGGATTGCTGTTCGCCAAGATCATCCACCCGACGAGCGAAGCCAGCCGCGTCACGCTTCAAAACATGAACTTCGATGAAAAACGCCCGGCCAATGTGATTGAAGCCGCCAGTTCGGGAGCAACCGTCGGCCTGAAGATCGCGGTCATGGTCGGCGCCATGATGATTGCGTTCGTTGGCCTGATCGCGATGTTGAACGGGATTGTGGGCGGCATTGGAGGCTGGTTCGGTGACCCCAATGTATCGATGCAATCCGTGCTCGGCGCCGTGTTCGCGCCCATCGCCTATTTGATCGGCGTGCCCTGGGATCAGGCCGCGCTCGCCGGCAACTTCCTTGGGCAGAAACTCATTCTCAACGAGTTCGTGGCGTACGCGTCGCTGTCTCCGTATTTGAAGGACTCCGCCAGCGTCGCCGCGGCTGGATTGCAGGTACTCGATCCGCGTACCATAGCGATCTTGTCTTTCGCGCTGTGCGGCTTCGCAAACTTTTCGTCGATCGCTGTATTAACCGGCGGCTTCAGCGCGGTTGCGCCGGAGCGGCGCGCGGAAGTGGCACGCTACGGCTTGCGGGTCGTGCTCGCCGCCACGCTCTCGAACCTGATGAGCGCGACGATCGCGGGCATGTTCCTGACGCTGAACTGAGGAGAAAATCATGACGATGGACGAGTTGCTCGAACGCGCGAAGAACGCTCGCGAACGCGCTTATGCACCCTATTCCAGGTTCAAGGTGGGTGCAGCCTTGCTCACCAAAGACGGCAGTGTATTCGATGGCTGCAACGTCGAGAATGCATCGTACGGATTGTGCAATTGTGCGGAACGTACCGCGTTTTTCAGCGCAATTGCCGCAGGCTACACGCGCGACCAATTCGCAGCGCTCGCCGTGATCGGCGACACGGACGGACCCATTGCGCCCTGCGGCGCATGCCGTCAGGTGATCATTGAACTGGGCGGCCCCGAGTTGACCATCCGCCTTGGCAACCTCAATGGCGCGATCCGCGACACCACGGCCCGCGAACAACTCCCCGACGCGTTTTACCTATGACAAAGCATAAGGTCATCTACGACACCGACCCAGGTGTCGACGACGCCATGGCGCTGGTGTTCCAGGCGCTGCATCCCGAGATCGAACTCCTTGGCATCACGAGTGTGTTCGGCAACGCAACCATAGAAACGACCACGGCCAACGCGCTCTACCTGCGCTCGCGTTTTGCGCCCGGCGTGCCGGTCGCACGCGGGGCGGCGGCGCCGTTGCATCGCGCACCGCCTGCGCCGCTCGGCTGGATTCATGGCGACAACGGCCTCGGCAATATCGAGCTGAACCGGCCCGCCGATACAACGCTCGATCCGCGCCCCGCGCATCAATTCATGATCGATACGATTCGCGCCCTTCCCGGTGAAGTGACGCTGATCGCGGTCGGTCCATTGACGAATCTCGCACACGCACTGCAAGCCGACCCGGACATTGCCGCGCTGGTGAAGCAGGTCGTCATCATGGGCGGCGCGTTTGGTACGGCCGGCGTGCTCGGCAACGTATCGCCGGCGGCTGAAGCCAACATCCTGTGCGACCCGGATGCGGCAGATCTCGTCCTTGGCGCGGCGTGGCCGGTCACGCTCGTCGGCCTCGACGTCACGCAAAACACGATCATGCCGAACGACTGGCTGGCATCGATCCGTGATGGCGCCGGTGAGGCCGGCCGTTTCGTGTGGGACGTATCAAGGCATTACGCGCAGTTTCACCACGACAGCGCCGGACTCGAAGGCATCTACGTGCATGATTCATCGGCGGTAGCGTACGTGCTGGCGCCGCATCTTTATACGGTGCGCCACGGCCCCGTGCGGGTGCTGACCAACGGTATCGCGACGGGTCAGACGATACAAAAACCGTCGACCATGCGCGTTCCCGCGCCGGACTGGGACACCCGTCCGACGCAGTCGGTTTGCATCGGCGTGGATGCGGCGGGCATGCTCGATCTATACAAAAACACCTTGCTCAAGACGCTTTAACTTTAACTGGAGAGCCTTGCCCCTAGCCACACGCGCAAGGCTTCGACTTCTTCAGCACAGACTGAATGCGGCATCGGGTAGGTATGCCATTCCAGCTTGCAACCGTGCGCGAGCGCGAAGTCGCGGCCTTGAGTCGCCAGTTCAATGGGTAGCACGGGGTCTTGCGTGCCATGTGCGGCGAATATCGGCGTATCGCGATTTGCTTCGCTAAACGACGCATCGATCAAACCTGGCGACGGCACGTAACCAGACAGCACGATCAGTCCCGCCAGTTTCTCGGGATGAGTGAGCCCTGCCGTGTACGTCATTGCCCCACCTTGCGAAAACCCGGCCAGGAAGATCTTCGAGGTCGGGATGCCACGCTCGTTCTCCCGCGCGATCAGTTCGCGAATCCGTTCACACGATGCCTTCAACCCGGCTTCATCGACCCGGTGGTTCACGCCTTCGAACGACAAAATGTCGTACCACGCCCGCATCACATAACCGTTGTTGCCGGTCACCGGCATTTCAGTAGCGTTCGGGAAAACGAAACGCACGGCGGGCAAATCACCCAGGCGCAGCTCGGGCACGAGCGGGATGAAATCGTTGGCGTCGGCGCCCAGGCCGTGCATCAGGATCACGGCGTACTCGGGATTTGGCGCAGATTCCACGTCGATGGTGGTAAGCAAAGCAGTCATTGACTGGACTCCAGTTTCAGATCAGATGATAGGGACGAGAACGAGAACGATGCCGAAAAGCGAAACCATCCATACGAGCGAGCGCAGGAACGGAATTCCCGCCGCATACAAGGGCACGTAGACCACGCGCGCGACGATGTACAACCACGCGCCGTAAAGCGTCAGCGTACCTTCACGGCCGGCCATGTGCGCGATCAGGATGGCGATGGCGAACACGGGCAAGGTCTCGAACAGGTTGCTCTGGGCACGCATCAGACGCCCGGTCACCTTGCCGACGGGCGGCCCCGGCTGGTCGCGCGGTCCGCCGTTATGTCCGATCCCCGTCTCGCGGGTGCGCACCACCGATGGCAGCAGCACCTGAATAAGGGCGAGCACTAGCGTCCAGGCGAGGATATGAAGTTCGGTTGTCATGGGAAGTATTGGTTTGAGAGTGGCGTTGTGCGAAACCGGAATCATCATGCCATCATTGAAACACTGCTT